>JAYYQC010000435.1:0-15436 GCA_036128675.1 Myxococcota bacterium
GAAATGGATGCTTTCAAGACGCCATGGTCGACTTTATTACGGTCACTTCAACCAGAAATACCTCCAATAAAAACATCATTCTTCGATGTGAAGGAGGCGTGAGTACCGCACCGATGGACAGCCTAAAACCAGCCGGTCGGAGCTCATTCTTTCTACATGGTGATGGATCGCGTCAGGCGGAAGTCACCACTGACGACATGAAGTACAACGCACAATTCGGAACTTGATTGAATCAATCAACCAGCCGAAGCTCATGGGACATCGCGGCCGCGTTTTTGAGCGATTGAGACACGCCTCATCGAGAACGAATGCCAAACAACCAAAGGCTTGAACACCGCTGTCGACCAGGAGCAAGGATGATCGAGATAGGTAAAATTTCATGGTTCTTGGCAGCCCTTACCTGTGTCCTCACCGGATGCAGCGCACTGAAGTTCTCAGGCCAAACACTCAGCGAACCATCGGGCCTTGCTGCCTCCAGCCACCATGCGGATATCTTTTGGACCCACGACGACTCAGGTGGCAACCCCGAAATCTTTGCCGTAAGCCGCGACGGAAAGGTCTTGGGGGTCTTCAAGGTAGAAGGCGCGAAGGCCAACGACTGGGAAGCCATCGCCACCGACCGCAAAGGCAACCTCTACATCGGTGACTTTGGTAATAACCGCAACACCCGCCGCGACCTCATCATCTACCAAGTCCGAGAACCCAGCTTTAAACCCGGGGCCAAGCCTATCTTAGGCACAACCAAGGTTGAGCGGGCGGTGCGCTTCTTCTACCCAGAGCAAAAAGAATTTCCGGACAAGAAGCAGAAGAACTTTGATGCCGAGGCCCTCTTTTGGGACAAGGGCTCACTTTACCTGCTCACCAAGCATCGCTCGGATATGAGCACGACGCTCTATACCGTCCCAATTCAGGAATCTGCCCAACCACTTCCCGCCCAGAAGCTCGGTGTCTTTGATGTTGGCGGTGACCCAGATAATTTTGGTGGACGGGTGACCGGCGCTGACCTCTCCTCTGATGGTCAATACCTTGCAGTCCTCACCTACCACGCCATCTTCATCTTTGAGAGACCCGCCCAAGGCATGAACTTTTTCACCAACCTGAAGAACAGGATCGCGCTCAATCAAGACATCTGCGACCAGGTGGAAGGAATCGCCTGGGATGGAAACGCCCTTCTCTTCAACAACGAGGACGCGGAGGCGTTCCGGATTGAGAAGCCGCTCAAGCCTCGAGCTGGTGTATTACCGTGAAGTTCCTTGAACGCAACCCGACGAAGACCACCTAAAAGGCCCAACCCAAGATAAGCCCCTTATGGTGTTCACCCACCATCATACCGACCGCCGGAACGTAGCTCGAGCTCTCGGCGCTTTGAGCAATGGGCTCGGGACCACTGAAGAATGCCCGTAGTATGAGTGAAGTCCCCATACTGGCGGCTACCGGCAGTAAGGCATTGGCTGCCAAGTAGCGGTTATCATCCCCTGAACCGAAAACCTCCATCGGGTCCGCCAGTACCGTCAGACCAACGGTGGTTGAGATGAGCAGGTTGGCAACCATTAGGCTTAGATAGCCTGGCCCTTCCTCGGTATCGGATTTTACCAGCGCCGGCACCACAAAGGTGCCAGCCAAGACGCTGAGCCCGCTTAAGGGCAGCGCCGCAAACATCGTAATCGGCGAGGTGCCACACTCAACATCAACGCGACAATCCGAGAGTGCAAATGCTTGAGAAGAGGCAGTGAAGGTGGACAACAAAAGCGCAACTGAGAGGATACGACCGAACATGGGGGGCTCTTTCTTTGGGGTGACCAACGCTGGGCCCCTCTTAGACGAAACGCCCGGCGCTTTTATTCACCCATTCAAACAAAACCGACACCTTGTAGTTTAGCATAGGCTGGCATGCCTGAAGAAGCCCCTTGCGGGTGAAGCACGTTAACGCCACACTGTGGGTCGAGAACGATAGGCCCGTACCGCTAGAGGAAAGACACTACCAAACCGATGATCGCATCCCTCTACGACCAGATCACCTATCTCCTCGTTGCCGGCGTCCTCGTCGGCCCACTCTGCTGGATCATTGGCCTGCTCGGGAAAATGGGACAGACACTCTTTACGCTTCCCGAGGAACATCTCTTCGTTCATAGCGTCAAGAGAGTGATTCAAGGGGTTAAAATTCTCAAATTCGGTCTCATCGCGGTGGTTTTCATCACCGTAGGCGCATCGCTTAGCTGGCTCCTGGGGATCCTCGCCGGGGTTGTTCTCTATTTCAGCGATTTCCTGCTAGTCGCTGCAATCGCTGGTCCAGAGGCAGCCCGGCCGACCAACAATGAGGGTCAAACCCAGGAAAAAGAAGAAAACTTCAGCGGTGGTGGCGGTACCTACGGCGGCGGTGGCGCATCGGGGTCTTGGTGACGGCGGCCGAGTGGTCGTTACTTTCGGCCAAAGAGCTGGGTACCAGCACCTGAGCTACCCCATCTGGACGCAGCTTAAGCCATTGCTTACACTCTTGGTTGAGGGACCCTTTCTGGTCTCGACGGGGAGAATCAATGTCAAAAGTTGGTCAACCGGCTCAACCGCCTAAGCTACCTGCTCCCGAAGCACGGATCCCCTCTCACCCAACACCGACCTCGGACAAGACCAAGGTCGACTCTGTCTCGCCGGAGCGCATCGATCAGCTCGATTCACCAGCCAACCGCGCATCGCACGCGAAAGCCCCTGCAACAGCCCCCTCCCAAGCGCTCGCACCCGCTACCCAGGCAAGACCGGCCGACCAGGTCCAGAGGGTAACACCGCCAAGCCTGCCTGAGGTTCAGGCCCAGACCCTCCGAAACTTCGAAGAACGCGACATTCAGGAGGCTGACAAGCCCTTCATGACCGCGAAAAAGGCGCTTGGCTTGGGGGCTCTCAGTGTTGCAGCAGCCTTTCTCCTTGGCCCACTGGGTCTCCTGATACCTTTGGCGGTCGTAGGTGTAGATTATGCCGCGCACCGGGGGCTCTTTCATCGCGCCTTGGATCTCGTCTTCGAGGGGCTCAACGGCCGACCCTTTTCCGGCCCATCAAGGGCAACTGAGGCTGCACTCATCGCGATGGGCGACCGAGAATCCTATCCTCTCGACGATGTGTATCCAGGGTTGAAGACCTCGATGAAGACTGTCCCACTTTGCGATGTCCCGACGCCGGTCCGAGGATTAAGCGCCATGGAGGCTGCACTCACCGATGGCTTGAGCGAGACGTCAAAGGTGAAGCTTTATGTGAAAGACGATGGTGCCTCCAATAGTGGCATTTATGGGGGCAACAAGGCCCGTAAACTGGAGCTCCTCCTGGCCCAAGCCCATCATCGGGGCGATAAGGAGATGGTTGTCTCGGGTACCGCTGGTTCCCATTCGGTGTTGGCCAGCGTTCTACATGCCCGCGAACAAGGGTTGGTCCCCAGTGTGCACCTCACCTCTCAAATCCCGTCGCCCCGCGTCGCAGACAACCTCGTCAAGCTTGCACGCATCATGAGTCAGCCCATCGAGCGCGGCGACGGAACCGAGACCATGGGACGGATCGAATACCACGGGGGCCAGCTGGGTGCGGGACTCGGCATGGGCAGCGACATCCTCAGAGGGATCCGTGAGAATGGGCAGCGTCCATTTATCTGTCCGCCCGGCGCAACAAGTACGCTCTCGACCGTCGGTTACCTCAACGCGATGCATGAGCTGGCCGACGATGTCCGAAGCGGCCGCCTCCCCGAAGTTCCTAAGAAGATTTTCGTGCCTGCGGGCAGCGGTGGTACATTTATTGGCCTCCTGCTCGGCACGATGACCATTCCGATGTTCGCCGATACTGAGATTGTCGCAATCAGCTCCGGTTCCGGTCGCCCTGACTTTCAGCCGAAAAAACATTTCGACGATGTCGTCGAGTTCTTGGTCGAGCAAAGTGGTGGAAGCTTTCCAAAGGTGAGCATCTCGGAAGAGGAGCTCGGGAGCCTGATCGACCGGACCTGGTCTGGAGGGGCTTACGGCAAGCGCACCGCGGAATCGACCGAGGCTGAGGCACTGGCAGCCCAAGACGGACTTATCCTCGAGTCAACCTACTCCGCAAAGGCAATGGCGAAGATGGTCTACGAAGCGCGACGGGAAAATGCACTGGGCGATGGTGAGGACCCAAGCACCTGGCTCTTCTGGAATACAAACGCAACCAAGTCGCCCGACGGACCGCCCGAGCTCAACGTCTCGCATCCCTACAGCACCGAAGACTTGGACCTGGTTCGGCGCATGCTGGGCGATGATGTGATGGCCACGTATTTCGACAACCATGCCTGATGACGCCAACAAACCCAATGCCTACGAGCAGGAGGCACTGGATGAGATCCGGGCGTGGAAAGAGCCTCAGGGACGAAGCATGTTTGGCCGCGCGCTGGACTTTATGGACAAGCCATTTGAAGCGTTCAAGAAGGCCGCCGACAAGGTCCCCTACGCCGACATCCTCGACCAAGCCTTGGCCAAGGTGGTTGACCTGGTCAACAGTGCGGCCCGCAAGACCGTGCCACGCGAGACCATCCTGACTCAATTTGACCCGCCGCTTAGCTGCCTGGAGGACCTCCACAGCCTGGACCTCCAGACTATTGATGCCAAGGTAGAAGCTCTCAAAGGCCAATACGCCCGAGCCGCGCTGGCCGAAGGTGGCGCAGCGGGTGTGGCAACACCGCTCGCACCTATGGTGGCGATTCCTGGCGACGTTGCACTCTTGGTCACCCTGAACCTCAAGGCTATCAATACCTACGCCACCTATTACGGCTTTGACACCACCCTGGAAGAAGAGCGCCTCTTTGCCTTGCAGGTCTTGATGCTTGCGTCTTCCGCCACCGAAAGCGCCAAAGGTCCCGTGATGGCCAATATGGCCAAGGTCGCCAGAGACGCGGCTCAGCGCAAAGCCTGGGAACACCTCAACGAGCAGTTCATTTTGAGACAAATCAAGAAGATTGCCGAAGCGCTTGGCATCAAGCTCACCAAAGCCAAGCTCGCCAACCTCGCACCGGTCGCCGGTGCGGTGATCAGTGGCGGCTTCAATGCCTACTACACCGACAAGGTCTGCACCGCGGCCTACCAGCTCTACCGCGAGCGCTTCCTAGCCCGTAAATACGGTTCTCACCTGATTTCAGACAAGGTTGGAGCCCTACCCGAACCGGCTTACGAGGCGCTGCTTGAAGCACCCAATGAGGGCGATGAGGCTAAAGAAGCGGTCAAAGAAGTCAGCTCAAAAGAACGCGATTAGTTCCCTAACTGAATAAACCCAGACTGCTCGACCAGCCCGTCTTTCCAGCTGGCCGGCACACAGCTGCCACCTCCCGGTCCAATCCGGACAATGGTCTTGGCCGGAATCGAGAACTCGGGCGGGCGCCCTTGCTGACACGATGAAGCATAGGCTGTGACCGGCATCGCGAAGCATACCTTGTCCCCACCAAAGGGCTGACCGGTACAGACCATGTCCATGACTGCGTCGTAATCGGCGCGAGCCTTGGTGGTAAGCGCACGCATCTTGCCGAGCTCCGCCTTCAAGACGTTGTTGGCCTCTTGGTCCAGCGCAACCGCTTCCGCGCACTCCTTCGAGCAGTCACGCGGCGGCTGCGAGGAAGCGCAGCCTGCAAGCAACGCGACAAGAAACACGCATTGAATCGATTTCATTTCAATCCTCCCACCTTCGGCATTCATCAACCAACGTATGCTCAACGCTAGCGTCAGCCAACGTCAAATTCACCGAGAGTTGAGCGTTTGATGGAATATCCGAAAAGGTGAGAATCACCTCGTCGTCTTGGGTTCGGCGGATGAGCTATTCTAAAATTTAGCTACCCAGCTCGCGCGCTGCTTCAAAGATCTCGATATCAAAGACGCTGATATACTCATGCAAAAGGTGTTCGGTCACCCGCATCTCAAGGTTCAAGAATCCAAGATAGGCCTTACGGCTTGCATGAAAGATGCACTGCTCCACGACCGGGCGCAGAGCATCCCCCCGGGGCCAAAAGTCTTCGATGACATCCACATGTCGAAGTCGAAGCTCACGGCCCGCCGCCAGCGCGTCGTGACAAGCACCTGCGAACGGAGGCCCAATCTGCTTGAGTACGTATTTACGGATCTCAGTTTGCGTTTTGATAAGGTCCTGAAAGCCTCGAAGGGTTTTCAGGTGGGCGACGCGGTCGTGCTGCTCCAAGCTCGGATGGTCTCGTTGAATCAGTCGAATCAAGCTGGTCAGATCAATGTCGTGCATGGAACCTCCGTTGTGGCGAGAGCGTCCGCTGCTCTCTCCTTTGACAAGTGTGCCCCATGCGCGATCTGCCTGCTAAAAACTCGCGAGACTTTTGTCACCCGAGGAATCAAGAAGCCTCAAACAAACGCCGGCCTCATCGAGCTAATGATGGTGGTGGTTCCCCCCGAGCTGATTGCCATCGGCGTCGTAAAAGCCACTTGCACCATGCTCAATGAAGCCCAAGTTGACCATTTTAAGCAAGAATGGGTCACTCTCGTTGTCGCCAACATCCGCATAGTCAGTTAGTTGAAATGACTCCCAAGCCTGGGTTGTCTCTTGTTGAGTCTTCTTGTCCACCACCGATGCCAACACCCACTCACGAAGGATGCCCTTTTTCTCAACTTGAAGACTGAGGACCAAGGCCAGTTCTTCGTTCCAGAGCAGCTTCATGCTCGACGTGTCCGTGCTCTTCACAAATTGCTTCATCCCTTTGCAGCCTTGACCCGAAGACCCGGCGAGATACTTCTCATCGGTCAGAGTACCGATATCCACCGTCTGCTGGAGTGCTTGCCAACCATCAAGAGCCTTGTCTTGTGGTAATTCCGACGCCGAGTATTCAATACCCCGCTGATGACCATCAAAATAACGCGTCAGCTTCACCAGATTATTGCTCTGAAGATAGTAAGCGTCACTGACCTGGGTATCTAAGGCGCGATGAACAGTTTGCCTTCCGTTACGCCAGAGCTCTTGAGATTTCGTACCAACGAGCCCGTCTTTGGTTGTCACGCTGGTCGTATAGGTCACCGCAAGCTCGTCACGCTTGAGTTCACAAAGGTCCCCGCCGTCGACACGTGTCAAAAGGTCTAAGCTAGGTGCCGGAGCGTCGATCATCTCTTCTGCACTTGACTCTGAAAAGCCTGAGCACGCCACCACAAGAATGGTTCCAATCACGAAGGTTAATAACGATGTTAAGTGCGACTTCATCATGTTCTCCATAAGCACCAGTGCATTGAATACCTGGCGCATCAAAATGAGAAAAAGAGAGCTGGGCACCCAGAAGATGCCCAGCCTCAGTGAATTTTAGTTGGAAAGCGCCGCATCAGCCTTGCTTACAAGGTTGGTGGCGAAGTCCATGATATGGAAAATGATATTTTGCTCATTGGTACCGGTAACAAGGTGAGCCCCAGGACCATGTGCATAGATGGCGATGTCCTCACCAGCGTGAGTCTCTGCAGACAATGGAACCAGTGCCTCTTGGTGAAAGCCAGGCGACGCAGTGTCTACCGAACTAAGATCCACTCGGGTCCCCGCTGCAATATCAACACCATACCCCGCATCAGCATTGGTTTCAGCGCCAAGATCCATGAACCCGCGGCCATTGGTATAGCCAAGGGTCGTCATTGGAAAACCATCGCTTGCGAGCGCCGATTCTTCTGCACCCACCGCTACAATTTTGCCAAGAATTGGATTACCGCGCTTCGGGTACCCTGCAATGGTAAATACGTGACTATGGTCGGCAGTCACAATGATCAATGTTTCACGCTCATCAGTGAGCTCTACTGCGCGCTGAATAGCCTCTGCAAACGCAATGGTGTCATGAAGCGCGTTGTACGCATTTCCCGCATGGTGACCATGGTCAATACGTCCCGACTCCACCGACAAGAAGAAACCATTCTGATTCTTTTTGAGAACTCTAATAGCCTTTTCCGTCATGTCTGCAATGGAAGGCTCGCCCGAGATATCATTGCCTCGATCCGCCTCGTATTGCATATGAGACTCATTGAAGAGCCCAAACACACGCTCAGCTGATGCGTGGTCAATTGCGTCAAACCCGGCCTGGTCCATGACATAACTGCCACTTGGGTAAAGAGCTTGCCACTCTGCTGTGAGATCACGGCCATCGGTCCGATCACCCTCAACACTGCTCTGAGCGTCAGCCGAGTTAAAAGCCGCGTCTTTTGGAAGGAAGTGACGTCGTCCACCGCCCATCACCACCTCAATACCGTCAACATCGACCCCTGCGAATCGAGCTTCTAGATTGGCTTCAAAGTTCACGAGCTGAGATGCAATATCCTCGCATCCACCGTTTACTGCGGCTTCTGGCATATCTGAGACGTCTTCCCAGTTACGGTCAGCTGACTTCGCATAGGTTGCAGCCGGGGTAGCATGCGTGATGCGTGCCGTAGACACAACACCGGTGGAAAGCCCAGCAAGCTCTGCCAGTTCCAACGCTGTTACCAGCTCATTTCCTGAGACCGTCGAGCAGTCACTTCGCTCGATGTCTTCATCAACGCCAATCACCCCAACATCCGTCTTCACACCGGTGACCATCGCGGTCATGGTCCCTGCAGAGTCAGGCGTCTGAGCATCAACGTTGTAGGTCTTAGCCAAGCCTGCATAAGGGAAGAGATCAAAACTAAGATTGTTCTCTTCTCCCAGCATTCCCTTGAGCTGTCCGTCGAGGATCCGTGCCGCAGTGACAGTCGAGACGCCCATGCCATCCCCTACAAAGAGAATCACATTCTTAGCCTGACCGCGTGCGGTCACAATCGTCTGCGCAAGATCTGAGGTTTCGGTAATGGTTCGGCTTGCATCGGTAAACCATGGGCTATTGACGTTGTTAAGAATCTCATTCGCTGAGATGTCAGTACGTCCTGGACGACAGACATACTCGGTATCTGAAATCTCAGTTTCATCCAGAGTTCCGTCACTATTAACATCAAGTCCGGTATCAATACGAATACCACCTGCGGGGCATTCTTCGCTTCCAAACGCAACTTCCGCTTGGTTCACCAATGACTGAAGACCATCTACGCCATCGGTACCGTCGGCACCATTGGCACCGTTGGCACCGTTGGTACCGTTGGTACCATCCGACCCATCTACCCCGTTAGCACCGTCTTGGCCCGCAGGTCCGGCGGGTCCCGCTACACCTTCTGAGCTCGTTGAATCTGATTGGCAGCCAGTCAAAGCGAGACCAATCGCAAGCATCCATACACCCAATTTAGGTAACTTCATCGTCGTCTCCTTATTCCCGGACCAAGCCGAGTACATGATTGATAATGTGGAAAATGACACTCTGCTCGATGGTTCCTTGCGCAAGATGTGCGCCTGGCCCCGTTGCATGAAGAGAGATATCCTCACCGGAATGTGTCTCCGCGGATGTCGGAACCATCGCTTCCTGGTGATAACCTGGCGTGGTGGTATCCACGGCCGTAATGTCTTGGCGACCGTTGGTTATGTCTACTCCATAGCCCGCATCGGCGTTGGTCTCTGAACCTAGATCCATGAACCCACGGCCGTTGGTATAGCCGAGAGTTGTATATGGGTTACCGTCAGCGGCAAGCGCTGGTTCATCAGACCCCACTCCAACGACCTTACCCAAGATGGCATTCCCGCGCTTAGGATAACCAGCAATCGTGAAAACGTGACCGTGGTCAGCAGTCACTAAGATTAAGGTCTCTTGAGGATTGGTATTGTTGTAGGCGGCTTCAACCGCCTTTGCGAACTCAATGGTATCATTGAGCGCATTGTAGGCATTGCCTGCATGATGTCCGTGATCAATGCGTCCTGATTCAACCATCAAGAAGAAGCCTTTTTCATTGTTATCTAAGACTTTGACTGCTTTTTCGGTCATCTCACTTAGTGAGGGCTCACCAGCGATATCGTTTGCTCGGTCTGCTTCATATTGCATATGAGACTCGTTAAAGAGTCCGAAAATGCGAGACACGGCGTCTGGATCAAGTGCATCAAAGCCGGCTTGGTCCATAACATAGTCGCCTTTTGGGTAACGTAGTTGCCACTCATCAACAAGATTACGACCATCGGTGCGGTCGCCCTCTACGCCGCTGCTAGCATCGGCTGAGTTGAATGCAGCATCTTTTGGAAGGAAGTGTCGTCGCCCTCCACCCATCACAACTTCAATACCGTCCACATCAGTACCCGGAAAACGCCGCTCTAGACG
The DNA here is from genome assembly GCA_036128675.1 of Myxococcota bacterium. Classification (GTDB taxonomy): domain Bacteria; phylum Myxococcota; class XYA12-FULL-58-9; order XYA12-FULL-58-9; family JABJBS01; genus JAYYQC01. The sequence continues at coordinate 10,181 of JAYYQC010000435.1, forward strand.
ACGCTCGAAGTCAACCAGTTGACTTGCGATATCTACACAACCAGCAGCTACCGCTGCCTCAGGCATATCCGAGATGTCTTCCCAATTTCGGTCGGCGGACTTTGCATAAGTAGCCGCTGGCGTTGCATGGGTAATACGCGCGGTCGAAATTACACCGGTCGCCATACCTTTGATCTCGGCAAGCTCCATCGCGGTAACGACTTCATTTCCAGCAACCGTTTCACAGTTACCGCGCTCAACTGCTTCAGTGACACCAATGACACCGACATCAGTCTTAATGCCAGACATCATCGCAGTCATAGTGCCTGCTGAATCAGGCGTCTGAGCATTGACGTTATAGGTCTTTACCAGTGCTGTATTTGGGAATGTCTCAAAGAAAAGCTCGTTTTCTTCGCCTAGCATTCCCTTCCGCTGACCGTCCAGTATCCGAGATGCGGTGAGGGTTGAGATTCCCATGCCATCGCCTACGAAGAGGATGACATTCTTGGCTCGTGCCAAGCGGGTCTGGTTAAGTTTCTGAGTAACCGAAGCGTTGGCATCCGTATACCACGTATTGCCTTGCTGATCGGCCGGAAGCGAACCCGCAAACGCCTGCCCACATAGAGCAGCCGAGAGCAGTCCCGCCTTTCCCAATTCCTTCAATTTCATGGTTTCTCTCCTTGCGTTGACTCATCTTGAGCCTGGATTGAGCACCCTTTTGGTACCCGACCCATCTTCTAGGAGAGCGAAACGATAAACACCGTAACAATTAATGAAGTCTTGAAATGACATGCGTTATCACCGCTTGATTGGAAACAGCGTAGTGACAATCTCTCGTCAACTTGAGATTGTTCGTGACCCAGACCCAAAATTTTCGGGGGTTTATGGACGACTCTTCTGCGCCCGCCAAAAGTACATCGCAAGAAGTTGTAACCATACATCCGTCTACTCTATCCTCCAGCGCACAACATTGAGTCAGGAGGGTTACACGGACGTTTCAAGAACGAATTGGGGTACCCAAGCTCAACAAGACGGTCTACCTATCGCACACTTCAACTCAGCAAGAGCGTCGTCGACACTTTCGACACTTCATTGAAATGGAAAGCGTCCAAATTTCAATGCCTTAGAATTGGCATGATTGCTGCTGTAGTCGTTACACCTACACACGGAGACACGCCATGACCTACAGATTACTCGTATATATTGCACCCATGCTTGTTACCGTTGGATGCGATGCCCCCTTCGACATGACGATGGCACCCAGCGATACCATGCGTCCAGATTCTATTTATCCCCTCGAGGTCGAAGATGTCGAAGCCGTCGCAATCTGCACAGAGATCGAGGGAACATCTCCCGGAAGAATTTGCACAATCGACTACGAAAATTTAGGTGGTCTGAAGGTCGGCAAATTTCATTCGACCGATAATGCTCGCCGTTATTTCGAAAACTACAAAAATCGAGTCAAGCTAATCGGTCCAATCACCGAGGGTTCTAATGGCTGGAGCCAGGCATGGCGCGAAGGAAACCTCGAATCGGGACAACCTATCGTCTATTGGTACGTAGATAAGTGGTTCTTCAGCATCAACGGTAAAAATGCTGAAAGCTTCGAGACAATCATCGAGGCGTTTCCCTATATTGATCGCTAACGAGAGGCCAATATATTCAATTTGAGACTCTGTTCATTCAGGTTGATAAAGCGGTCGTCTACAGGAAAGTTTGCTGTGCGTTGCAGAACGCAATGTAACCTAAAGCATCATTTTAAGGACATAACCCTACATGTAATCCCATGCAGGCAATCCTCATAAAATTACCTGCTCCGTCGTTCCTGCCCTGACATAAAAACGTACGCGCGCACCCAAAATTCAGGACTGGTTATCAAAATCAGGGGATTCTCCGACATCACCTGCCTTGCATGAGCAGTGGGACATTGGGACCATTAGAGTCTTCTCTTTTGTGTTAGGTTAGTTCAAGGGGGCTGGTATGAGGGTTTCTTGGTTGTCCCTCTACCTCCCCCGTCCAGCACACTCCGCTTAAACCTCACCAACGCCAATGCGATGTCTGTCCGATTACGAGATGATGCGGGCGCGCAGTCACCGTATGTTTATTTGAGTCGCTGTGGCGTAAAGCACCAATACCGCTGCGCAGAGGACTCAGGTGAGCTTTGCATGCAGCGCTTCACGAGCGGCGTTGACTTTAGCGCCTCCACGACCGCCTCGGTCAAGAGGACCTCGCCTGCCTGGGCGGTATCTTCCCCCAAGAGGCTCGCCCAATTAACCTCGAGCCCGAAGATATCGTGGTCACCTGCCACAAGAACATCGCCGTAACCCACGCCAACACAGAGGCGGATTTCCTCATGCGCCGCACGGCCTGCATTGTAGGTATCGGCCGCGAGGTAGAGCGCATCAATCGAGGTCAGAGCCTGAACGGGGTCGTCAAATACGGCCATCAGGCTGTCGCCTTCGAACTTGAGGATTCGGCCACCATGCTCAGCAATGAGTGGCTCAAAGATTCGCTGGGATGCCCTTATGACGCCGAGAAAGCTCTCAATCCCGTGCGCGACACTCAAGCGTGTAAAACCTGAGAGGTCGGTGAAAACGATTGCATGGCGCGCGCCAAACTCAGCCCAAAGTGCATCATGAGCCGCATCACGTTCGTCGCCCGATATACCCTGGTAGGCTTCAATCTGCGCCCAAAACCTTGTTGAGTTGTCCATGTCGATTCTTCACCTTTGCCGGTGCGTTGCCATCGCGTCCGACTACAATGGTTTACGGCATGCCCCAGTACGATTCAAACCCGAGAGACAATTGGCTAGATCTGAGCTCTATTTAAACCTCCAAACAGACGTCAATTTCACCAGATTGGCTACGCCCATCATTATTTTAAGTATAACTAAATATAAGGGAATGAACGACCGATACAGTATTTGGAATAAATTCCTATCGTCAGACAATACTCAATTCAAACTTTTGATCATCTTTAGTGTATTCTATCAGAATTCATAATTTTTTCGGTAAGATGCGTACTTCTGTGAATAAAATCACAACGAATATCTACTCAGGATCGATTCATTAAAACGACTACTTTAAAACCGACTCAAACGTACATTTTTATTTTATCTACCCCTTGAAAGATAAATCTCGCAGCGCATTGTCAGGCTGTCGACGGGCAAACCCCTCGGCAAGGAACCCAAACTCTTACCGCCAGAATCCCCCTCGCTCGCGAGCTGGCAAAGGAAAACCCATGTTAATGAAGACCCTCCTATCTCTATCCCTATTTGTTGCCGCAACCGCACAAGCTGCCCCCCAGCCTGTATCCGAGATCAACGTCGAAGAGTATGTCGGCAAGTGGTACGAAATCGGCAAGCTGCCAACCCCAGACCAGCCAAACTGCTACAACGTCACGGCTGAATATGAACTGCTCGACGATGGCCAGGTCGGCGTCATCAACAGCTGTCGCGTTAAGCTTTTCTGGGGACTTTCATTCCCTTGGTACATCGGTGGCAAAGCGAAGGCCGTTGAAGGTGAAGTTGGTCAGTTCGACCTTACCTTGCGCCCGCTGACCGCGCTGATTCCTTTCGGAAACAAGTATGAGCGTGGCTTTAAGGTGACCGGAAAGTACTGGGTCCTCGAGCTTGGCGATGATTACGAGTATGCCCTCGTCGGTGAGCCAACCAAGAGCAATCTCTTCATCCTCTCGCGCACCAAGCGTCTCGATAACGACACCGTCGACATGCTTTTGGAGCTGGCTGAAACCAAGCACGGCTACGACAACGCAGCCTCGCGTGTCATCTTTACTGAGCAGCGCTAAGTCGACTTCGCTCTAGACGTGGGTTTAAGATCTGTCTTTCCCCTCCTCGAGGGGAAAGCAGTGTCCCACAACTGTGAGCGGCATCACAAAAATAAAACATAGCCAATTCAGATACTTAATAGAGTGAATCCTTCGATGAGTCGGCCGAGATAGGCCCGCCTTAGCCCTCGATGATTCAGCCATTTCCTGAAAAACTGTGCAATTCGATCCGATCAAACGAACAAAATCGATTTGCGCGTGAAGTCCGGTGACACCGATCACACAGATGTAGGCCTTTATCAGACAAGGGACTACCTTTCCGAAATTGATTTGGGTACTCCGGCCTCAATGCGAAATGCTTGGGGACAATTTGGTGGTCAACAAAAACTAGGGCTCAGCGTCCTAACGTCGGCCGTGCTCTATGCCGCTCTTGTCGGCTGCGACCCACTCACCGTCATGGAAGAGTCGGACCCCTCTAAGCTCGCGGTGATGTACAGCGGCTGCCATACCGTTCAAGAAGGACCTCTCTGTGAGCTACCCAAGTTAGACCCAGAATCGGCAACCCTTCCGCTCACTCTCCATATTGAACTTCGCGATATCCCGGCCATCACTATTCGGACAGGCGAAGGCCAGACCTCTTGGACCAGCGCCCAGTGCTCCGACGAAACCTGCGTAAAGACCGAGTCCGGTCATCGCATCGTCCTTTCCATTCCCGAGTCGACCCGAGAGGTCATCGTCAAGAGCGCCAAACCAGAGATAAGCAACTGGACCCTCCCGATCATCAATTTCCGAGAACGCCCAGCCGTCATGTCAGATGCCGTCGCGTTGGAGCAAAGTTCTAAGCGTAATGAAGCACTGCAGCTCCTTGAAACCGCTTTACCGACCCTCGCCCCCCACTGGCAGGCGGAAGCGATGAGTCATATCGCCCGCATGTATAAGCGCCTCGGAAAAGCCGACGAGGCTCTGCGGAGCTTTGCGCAGAGCATGGACCTTCATCTAGAGACCGGGGGCCTAAGTCACTATGTGAAAGATGGTACTGCTGCGGTCCATACCCTCATTATGGACGCGGGCATGAAGCTCAATGAAGCTCGCGACCTTGCTGCTTCGCTGCGTGGCATTCTGCCACAGCACTACGAAAGTCAGCACTTCTACCATTGGGCATCGCTTTTTGCCGCCGACATGGCACTGGATCACAGAAATGGTCTCCATCATGGAGAAACTGGCATTCGCTTAGCGAAGGACCTTGGAAACCATCGCTTCGGCGGGTTCTTTGTTCAGTTTCTCGCCAATACGTACCAAAAGCTTGGCCGTTTCGACGATGCCCTTGAATTACTTGAAGCGCGTTGGGTGCAATCTGCGCTCGTCGATGGCTCATGTGACCAAGCCGAATCGCAGAATGCGTTAGGTTTTATAAACTGGAAGTTTGGCCAAATTTTCCAGGAAAAGAGCTTCAAACACAATCAACGGGCTCTTAAACATCTGACACTCGCC
>JAYYQC010000436.1:0-17525 GCA_036128675.1 Myxococcota bacterium
GGCCACTATGATTCAGCTCGAACCAACCCATACCGACAAGCATCCAGAGCTAGGACATCTCCTCTGGACTCTCGATGGCCACTATGTGGTTGGCCTCGCTTTCAGCCAAGAGGCACCACCGGCGCGCATCGATTACGACAACGCCGAGAGCGATGAACCTCAGCCTCTGCCTGGTTATCCGGCCGGCCTTGACGCTATCAACGCTTTTCTTGCTGGAGATGAGTGGGCGCTGCGTCGTCTACCCCATCGACTCAGCGGGACCCCCTTCCAGTTTGCAGTCTGGCAGACAGTTGCAAGCATTCAGCGTGGGACGACCATGAGCTACGGCGAAATCGCCCAGGAGCTTAAGCGACCGAAAGCAGCGCGCGCAGTTGGGCAGGCCCTGGGGCAAAACCCGTTGCCACTCTTCTACCCGTGTCACCGCGTCATCGGCAGCGAACATAATCTAGTCGGCTTTACCGGCGGGATGCCGCTCAAAGAAAAGCTCCTCCAAAAGGAAGGCGCGATTCTTATCTAAGCACCTTCCGGTGCTGGTTTTGACGGTGGCTCAATATGAATCGTGGTGTCCTGGGCTTCCGCAGTCAGTCCCGCAACTAAGAGAACCGGCGAGAGTAAGAGCTTCATCAAGAGCTCCAAGAGCGTATCCATCAGCGCGTTGCCCGTCACATTGAGATGGGTCTTTAGAAAAATAATATCCAGGGCCCAGTCGCCTTCGAGTTTTGGCTTCAGAGCAATACCCTCCTCGGGATCCACCGTCATTTCAATTTCCAGCGGCGAGCCGAGGTTCACATCGAAGATATTTTTTTGCAGGAGAGGCTTCGACTCATCAAACGCGATACTGATTTTATCGTCGGTCACATCAATGCTCTGAACATGCTCCCAGTGAAGCGCACTGGGCAGCTCAAGCGATTCAAAGAACCCCTTCATTGCATCGCTTTTTCCATCAAAATGCATGCTGCCTCCGGCCTGCTCCCGTACATAGGTCAGCATGACCGCAAGGTCGCCCTTGGTTGGACTTCCATCGATAAAGCGTCCGAGCATCGCTTCATCAAGCGTCCCATCTCGGAGATCACTCACGATCTGTCCAAGTGAGATATCGTTGCCCAAGCCAAGCTGAAGACCATAACGTGCGGTAGGCTGCTCATTTAGAAAGGTCTCTAAACTCTTCATCGCCTCACCAGCGCTGCCGATAGCTCCGGTGAACACGGCGACCTCGAAGGCACCACGCTGAACAAAGCCATCCATCGCTTCGCGAAAAGCCTGGACTGCTTCGGGGGTACGCTCGGTGAGCTCTGTGGCATAATTCGGCTTGTCTAGGATGATCTGAAGAGCTTCGCGGTTATTCAAGAGATTCTCAACTTGGGTCCAAGCGAAGTTTGGGATCTTATTCAAGGATGACTTCAGATCTTGAATTTGCTGAATACCTGGAACTGGTGCGTCGACTAACCCCTCAATATCGGGGGAAGGCATACCAACCTCACCGGATCGAGAGGTGCTCGGCTTCTCCAGACCAGACGGACTCTGACCTGTCGTCCCGGAAGGGTTCTCAGTCGTATAGGAATCACCACTCGGCGGGACCGAGGGTGTCGCTGTGATGTCTTTCGCTCCCTGCTGCTCGGCGACAGGTACGGTAGGCTGATTGGTTCCGATTTTCATGCGTCGACCTCCCAACCATAAGCTAAGTCAGCAGGGCGGCTTTGAACAATCTAAATTCTACAGAGAAGCCCGAGGAATTATTCTACAAGTGGGGGTACGCATGCACACTTAGCGAGATTCAGATTATCTTCGGGCGCGCAGCTGCAACGGGTCCTGCCATCGGTGTTCTCAGCACAGTCCACATCTGGCTCCGCATACACTGAAAGGACAGTACCATTGCATGCATAAGTTTCTCCAGGTGGCCCTCCACAGCCGACAAAGCCGAGTGAGAGTCCGATCAGCGAGGCAATCGCAAAAAAACCAATAAGAATTTGCTTGTTCACGTGGTGTCTTCCTTGAGTATCTAAAGGTTTTCGTCTCAGGCCCGTGTCAATTCGACGGGCGTCACCGGAAACTGTTCTCTGTCCCTGACACCATCCTCGATAAGCTGCATTAACTTCAAGACCACATCTTCACGGTACGGACGCGCAACGACTTGGACACCAATCGGGAGACCAGCACTTCCCTGCTGCACTTTCGCTGCTTTCTTATCGATCCGCTGGCTCGTATCCGCTCGGCCCTCTTCGTTGGGCTGAACGCGGGTCACTGGAACAACGCCCGCCGGCATATTCAAGAAGTTGTAGCGCATGCTGTATGAGCCGGCGAGCGTGAAGTCGTTGGAATCACCATGACCAAGCGCAGGTGTCGCATGGGCCGGGCAGATAACCGCATCCAACTCAAGCTCACGCCAATAGTCCATGACCTGTCGGCGCAGATGGGTTCGCTTGTTGGTGAGCTGCCAGAGCTCGGCCACAGATTTCTCGCGAACATTCTCCACCAGTAACTTCGCCTTTTCTTCGCCCAAAAGCTCAAGACCGCGCATTGCTGCTCGACGGATGGTTTGAGGTAACTGAACAACGGCTTTGAGCGGACGAAGCTGCGGCATTACCGACTCACCATTCATGGCATGATCGAGGTGCCAAGCACCATCCGCGGAGAGTGCCGACAGATAAACTCGGAGAATCTCATGTTGGTGAAGCGCTTCCATCCCGAAGACCTGGGCCCCCGAGTCACTCAAGACATCGCACGCTTCAATCACAGCACGCTGGACAGCTGGTGAGGCGCTGATAAAGCCGTCGTCGAAATAAAAGCCGATCCGTAGCCCCTTAGGCTTCACCTTCTTCGGGTCACCGATGGGCATTGGGTTTACCAACGGATCCATGATGCTGTGCTGTGGGACATCGATGGCGCGCAGAAAGAGACCAACATCGGCGGCAGTCCGTGCCATCGGGCCACACTGACTACGGATAACCTCTTGTCCAGGAATAGCTGAGTTCGACCCGATATTTGACCAACGATCGACCGTGGGCTTAATGCCTGCGATACCGCAAAACGCAGCCGGGACTCGGATAGACCCGCCGATATCGGTGCCAACGCCTCCCGGTGAAAGCCCCGCCGCGATCGCGGCGGCCTCGCCGCCACTTGAGCCACCTGGGACTCGGTCGAGCGAAAATGGGTTGTTACAGCGCCCGAAGACGGGGTTATCAGACTCATGAAAGAGCAACATCTGCGATACGTTTGTCTTGCCAATGCAGACACCACCTGCACCTTCGAGGAGCGAACCGACAACCGCTACATCACTCGGCAAGCGATGACGCCAATGAGGTACGCCGAGACTGACCGGTGTATTGGGCGTCGAAAGCGATTCCTTGAGGGTGAACGGAAGCCCCTCCAATGGGCGTTTCTTGCGGGACTTCGACTTTGCGCGGCGCTGGTCACTCTCATCTGCAGCGGTTCGGGCATCACTGAAGAATCGATGAACGATAGAATTGATTCGAAAGTCCAACTTCTCGATGCGCTCAATATGCGCGTCGACTAAGTCGCGCGACGACACTTCTTTTGTGTCGAGCTTTTCAAGCATCTCAACTGCGCTTAGAGAACAGAGCTCCATAATCCCTCCCACGGCAATGTGTCTTCAGTCCTTGCGAAAAGTGTTTAGCGGGGTTTGACGCGAAGCGCAAAGAGGCATTGCGATCATAAAACCTACATTTGCCCACTAGTCGTACCTTGTCATTCATGCTTAGCTCTCAGAATAGGGAAGGGAGAACCAGTAGCATGACGTATCGGAGTCTTTCGATTGGTCTATTAATAAAGAACCAATCTATCGTCGGGGTTGTCTCTATTCTCATGTTAGCGTTTGCCGCTGCTCCAACGGCCAGTGCCGCACAGTGGGAGTTTCTGAAGCAAAAAGAAGGCATTGTCGTCAGTGCTCGGGAATCAAAGCTTGGAAATCTTCCAGTCTTTCGTGGCGTCGGTCAGATCCGTGCCAGTATTCCTGAGGTCCTCGCGGTTATGCAAGATGCACCAGGCGCAAAAGACTGGATGCACAAATGCCTCGAAAATCGCCCGATCGAAATCCAAAATGTTTACGACCGTATTGTGTATAACCGAACCGATTCACCGTGGCCGGTTTGGGACCGCGATGTTGTTGTTCAGACCCGAGGCCGGATCGATATCGCCCGCAAGCGGATTCTCATCGAGATGAACAGCATCAGCGACCCTCGGCAACCTGAAGTTGAGGGTGTGGTTCGTATCCCACGCCTCGCCGGTCACTATATCCTACGCTACGTGACCGAAACGCTCACAGAAATCGAATACCAAATTGACGCAGATCCCGGTGGGAGTCTTCCAAGTTGGCTCGCCGAGCTCGCGAGTCGCGACCTGCCCTACCACACCATCCGCAATTTGCGAAATCGTGTGCTCCAAGCGATGGAGAATGCGGAATACGGCGAACAGATCGCTCTCTACGAGTCAATGAACCCACTCAAGTCTACCAATCAACAGGCAAAAGCGGTCGATTGAAAATGATTCGTCCTTCGCCTATAGCGCTGTCTCCCCTTTTCAGAGGCTCCGATGCGCTGGGTTCTACTTACATTCCTCCTCACCTCTCTGTGTTTCTGCGGCCTGAGACGTGCCGTCGAAGCAACTGACACGCACGCCGAGGCCTTCTGGCGATTTGTACCTGGCGAGCAAAGTCGATCACTTGAGCACCTTGAGCCTGTCTTCAAAGAAAAAGCTCTTCAGATTCTACGTGACCTTGAGCGCGAAGGATACACGGTATCGATCGACGCAACCTGGCGTAGCCCTTTGCGACAGGAAATGCTCTACATCTACAGTGGTCTTAGAAGTTGGGTAGGTCTCGGTGAAGCGACGCAAAGGAAGCTCCAGGGTAGCTGCCACACACGCGTCAGTCCCAATAAGGAGCCGGCCGCGCTTGCGCTCGATATAAGATTAAGTGAAGAAACCTCGCTCAAAGAGCATGCTGCTTTCTTTCATCGTCTCGGCGAACTTGCGCGGCATCATGACCTGCGTTGGGGAGGCAATTGGGCCCGAAGAAACGCAACATGGCGACCCTTTAATTTGGGCTGGGATCCAGGTCACGTGGAGAGTCTACGTTGCCGTTGAGGCCAGTGTTGCCTTGAGTCGTTTCATAAAGGTGCGAGCTTTCTCCAGATCGTTGTTCGCAAGCGCGTATTTTGCCAACGCTTGAAGCCACTCTACTTCGCCCGTGCCACTTAGATGCTGATAGCCAGGATAGCCCTCCAAAACCTCAAGCGCTTCGGTAACTTCGTCTTTCTCAGCGAGCAAGTGCGCCAAGAGTAGTTGACCACTCAGCGAAGGATCGGGCTCTGACTTCGTGATCCGCAAAAGCTCTATTGCCTCGTCACGAAGACCCTGCTCGCTCAGGAGCTGCGCTAAAATATCACGCGCCGGATAGGTGAACGGTGAGTCATCTAAGATTGTACGACACTCTGCCATCGCCGCTTCGTGTTCCCCTTGACGGCGGTAGAGTTCGACTCGTCCCAACATGAGAGTGGTATTCTTCGGAAAAGACTTCAGGCCGGTTTCCAAATAACGAGATGCCTCATCCAGTTGACCAAGCTGGAGGAAATGCTGAAATGCGCGCCGGTAAGCCAGAGGGTCTTGACTCTCCCGCACGACGCTCGCCCAATCATTTTCAACCCCCACCATTGCCAAAATAAGACGAACCCGTGGGATATGTCCGAGGTTTAAACTTTTAAGTTCCTCGATCCGTCCGCTTTGTGCCAAGAGTAACGCGTCGAGAACCTGGCGATCCCTCTGTCCTAATTCAAGGCGACGGTATCCATCGTTTGCGAAGCGGTCCATCGGGTGGGCACCTCGTTCGAGACCCTGCCACAGCGACTCGAATATCGTGAGTGAATCCCCAGGCTCATCGAGTCCAAGCTCCCGATACCAGTTAAGTCGGCGTTCCGCGTTTGCATCTTCTAGCCGCCGTGTCTTTACGTAAGTAAATGCGCGCTCGCGATAGGCGCTCACTTTCGCTGGCTCACTCAAAAGTTCAACCAGGGCATCACGCAACGACGACGTTGAATCGAAACCCAGAGCAATCGCTTCACGATGAATGGGTACCTCATACGGAGGTAGGTCAGCGAGAACCGAGACGACACCCTGGGATGCATACTCAAGGAATTTAACGTCCGAGCGACACCGGTTAAATTCGGTATCCCGCAGGGGAGCGATCCCAATGGTTAATGTGCTCAAAAATGAGAGGTAGCTAGCTAGGTCACTCCCGGGAGTGAAGCTCACCCGGTCTTGATCCCAGTGACGCCATAAAGTGTCGAACCTTGGATCACCCATGAATGCAAACCGAATGGTCGGGTAGAGCCTACCCACCTCTTCAAGAACTGGCAGCATCCATTCGAGGTCTTTGAGGTGGCCCCAAGACCCAGCCCAGCCAATGACATGGCTATCACCTTTACCAGGAATGACCTGAGGGCAGGTGGCAAGCTGATTCCAAAAGGCACGATGGTTTGGTTGGAGCATCCCAAATCGGTTCGCAAGCTCCTCGTTGGTAAACTGCAGACCATCACAGAGAGAGGCAATCTCCAGAGTGAGCGCGCGGTGCTCAGAGCTTTGAAAAAATGCCGCGGTCGAGTTCCATGCTTGGAGCGCTAAGAATTGATCGTTGATCTCATAGACTGTCCGAAGTCCCTTCGCCCGGCGACGCTCAATGAGTGCTGGCCAGCGATGATCGGTCGAGTCACAGAGCACCAGCAGATCAGCGACCTCGGCAAACTCGACAATGCTCTCGCCGGCACTTGAACCACTCACAACCTTCAGACCGCCCACCCGTGCCAATGCGCTGCAGGGCTGCGCAGTTCGGTACACGTGGTCGCCTTGCTTCGAGGCGTGGGGTGGCTCCATCCAGCAGACCGTCTGAATCTCTCGCATGGTCCTATGTTGCACTGAGAGGCAACGAGAACCAAATCTTTTAGTTGGCCTCTTGCTCGGGCTATGCGAAAAGCCTGGCAAAAGGAGACGGTATGGCAAAACTCTATTTCTATTACGCAGCGATGAATGCAGGTAAGAGCACAACCCTCCTACAGAGTGCCCATAACTATGAGGAGCGAGGCCTTAAGGTACTACTCTTTACGCCTAAACTTGATGATCGCTACGGTGTCGGCAAAATCACCTCGCGCATCGGCCTCGAGCGAGAGGCCCAGATCTTCGACCGAAACACCGATCTTCTCGCGGAGGTCTTCAAGGTTCACAAAGACAAAGACCTCGACTGCATTCTTGTCGATGAGGCTCAGTTCTGTACCCAGACACAGGTACTCCAGCTCACCTTGATCTGTGATAAATTGGACATCCCCGTTCTCGCCTACGGCCTCCGCACCGACTTTCAAGGGGAGCCTTTTGAGGGCAGTCGCTATCTGCTGGCGTGGGCCGAAGAGCTTGTCGAGATCAAGACCGTTTGCTCAAGTGGTAAAAAAGCGACCATGAATGCCCGGCTCGACGCAGACGGCAATCGGATGTGGGAAGGTGCTCAAGTAGACATTGGGCACCACTATTTAGCGATGTCGAGACGCGAATTTGAACTCGAACGCGTCACACCAGTGGACTATGAAATCCCTCAATCTGTTCAGGATGCTCTAAAATCGTGAGACATTCCCCCCAACCACGGCTAAACTGAACTTCAGCAAGGGGAAAGAACACGTGCCAATCAGACATAAAGATCACTTCGAAACCGACGAACTCGAAAACATCACCGAGGAAATTGTCTTTGAGGTGCTCTACCACCTGATCCACGAAGAGCATATCAACGCGCCTGAGGACCCAACCTGTCTCCAAGATGTAGCGGCAATTGCCCTCAATTCTCTGCCGCCAAAATACGCCGTGAGTTATCTCGATAAAGTAAACCCCCGACCAGAGCGTCTCGAGATGCTGGAAAACCTCCGCAAGCAGGCCGAACGCGAACTACGCCGTGCAATCGATATCGTGATCGAGCGTCCACACAACCGCTAAGCTTTAAGCCAAGAGCAAATAATCTCGGCCATTCTCAAAGCGCCACGCTGTCAATGATTCTTGAATCAATGTCCGCGCTCCCCGCCGCCCTACTGCAACCAAAAGAGGTACCTGTGGATCTGGCGTAAGGTTTTCGGCCGCAACAATGGGGGCCCCATGACGCGTACCGCCGATCTTACGCGGATTTATATCCACAAAGAACGCGACCGTATAACCAGCGCCCATCAACCGCTTACCAAGACGCCCTCCCCAATGTCCGGCTCCCCAAACCGAGACGCTTGAAATATTACTCAGTGGTCCCTTGATGAGATGGGCAACTTTACAGTAAAGAAACGACTCGGGCTTATAGGCTGGGTTGACCCGCGAGGTTCGCTGCGGTTGGTCTCGCCAGTGCAACAAGACCTCCGGCACCTTCTGAAACCGAACGCCCGACTCCAATAAGCGAAGCCAGAGATCATAGTCCTCAGGCCAGCCCATATCTCGATAACCGCCACATGATTCTAAGACGGAACGACGTACCACGGCCGTCGGATGAGCGAGAGGACTCTCAATATAGCGTGCTTCGTAGATTGTCTCGTGGGAAACGAGACTGTTGAGCCAGGTATCATAAAGGCGGTAACCCTCGCCGATTTCGCCATCGCTGAACGAGCGAACACCGCAAGAAACGACGCCTACCGATGGTTCCTGCTCAAGTAACGTCCATTGCTTCTCAAGGCGCGACGGCAACATAATATCATCGCCATCCATGCGCGCTATCAAAGGGCTCCGAGCTTCCTGAATCCCTTGATTTAGCGCAGGCACAAGCCCGCGGTGCGCAGCCTGGATACAACGAAATCGCTGATCGCTGTTGCACCATTTTTCGGCAATCAGACGCGTGTCGTCCTCGCTGAAGTCATCCACCATGATGACTTCAATGTTGTGTAGAGTTTGGCTTTGAATGCTGTCCAGCGTCTCCGCGAGTGTCGTCGCGGCGTTGCGGAGAGGCATGACAACCGAAATGAGTGGTTCATTCATCGCGGCGGTTAGGGGGCCCCAAAGAAAAGCGTCCCTGAGCCATACGGGGGATATTCATGGCGAGACCAACGCCATGTATAACTTTCAGAATACTTCTGGACCATCTCTCTAAGATCTTCTTCGGTGTACATTCGCAATGTGCTCACAGTACCGTCCCAGAGGGCCGCGGCTAACCCGAGAGGGCTGCCGTAGAGTAGAAGAGCCTGTTGCCAACGACGATTCGACGTCACGAGAGGGTTCGCCAAGAGCGCCGGAAGACCAACCGGGAAATAACGCCAAAAGGCCCGAGGATCCCTACCAAAGGGCTCAACCACCATCATTGGCGCATTGGATGTGATGGCATCTCTCAAGACATTTTCCGCAAGCTCGGGGGAGAGGTGGTGAAACGCATTCACAATGAGTCTCGCATCACTCGACTGAGCGAGGGTCGCGGCAACGTTGGTCGCATCGACTGGCTTCGCAATATAATCGATAAAGGTTGGGTACTTAAGGCGAATGCGTTCCCATACGCCAGGCCTTGGGTATAGATCGGTGAGGATAAACTTAGGTGGCGTTTCACCCCGCGCAAGACATTCTTCAATCAGGAGTTCCACCGGTGCTCCAGACCCCGATGCGAGGTCGAGTACACGTGTGATTTTATGTTCTCGAGTGAACGCAAGAAAAGGTTCAACAACACCCCGCAACATTCGACCCCACCTAAGGGTTCTGCCCAGCGACTCTACAATCAGGGCACGCAAAGCTTCCGGAGCCCAAGACTCATCGTTAAACTCGAAAAGATGTCGCCTAGTCAGCATCAATACACTCCTTTTGAGTAGCATCTCACCATTGTGCCACGATAAAATGTAGCATGGACGTGAAAGACCAGCTTGAGCAAGCCCTAGAGCAAGTAAATCGAGGCCTTCGCACCGAAGTTCGCGAAACCAAGCGCTTTGCTCGCTATCTCTTGAAGCGCTGGCGTCACGAAGCCACTACCCCCGAGGAGCAAGAAGAAGCCCGCGAGCAGCTCCGAGATCTCAGACGACTGCCCCCGCTGCTGCTTCTCTTTGCTCTACCAGGTGGAGCCTTCATCATCCTTGGGCTTGAGCGAATGCTTCCCTTCAGTCTATTGCCTTCCGCATTTCGAGACGCGCGTGAGGCCTACCATCGACCTAATGAATCTCAACCCAATACGCCCTTAGATAGCCTAGGTATGCCGATCAGATCAGAGCCTCTTGCTTCCAAGACCAAGGTCAGCGAATCTGTCGAGACCAATCAGCAAGGATCATAGTCATGAGCGAAGAGAGAATAATCCTAAACTGGGAAAATGACGAGAAGGCGGATGCGCTCGACAAAACGCGATGGGCACACGACTTTGAATGGAGCGAGCTCGAAATTCTTGCAGGTTATATGTTGGCAGTTGAGTTTTCAGAGGGTTCCGTACTTTTTCGTGAACGAGAGCCAGGAAGTTTTATGGCCCTTCTCCTCAATGGCGAAGCATCGGTCATCAAGGAAGGAAGTGACGACCTAGACCATGCAATCGCAACCATAAAGCCCGGAACTTCGATCGGTGAAATGGCAATGATTGATGGGGAGTCGCGTTCAGCAACCATCATCATGTCGAAACGCAGTAAAATCCTCATGCTGGATGAGGAGGACTTTAGCGACATGTACGAAAACGATATTAAGGTTTGGGCGCTCTTGCACCGAAAGCTCGCGAGGCTGTTGAGCCAGAGGTTGCGCGCGACCAGTGGTAGGCTCTTAGATGCATTGAGCCACCAGTGACTTAAGCTTTATCGAGGAAGCCAGATCGAAAAGTTTGCTCCGCCGAGCTCATCATCTTGGGAAGCGGCAATTCGACCACCCATGCGCTCGACCAATTCTTTGCAAATCGATAACCCAAGGCCGGAGCCCCGTCGAACCGACTTGGTGCTAAAGCCCTTGCGAAAAACCGCTTCTGCAATCGAAGGGTCCAAGCCATGACCAGAGTCCCCAACCTGAAGACGAAGGCATTCGCCCTCAAAAGAGGCCCGAAAAGCTATCGTGCGCTCAACTTGTTCTTCGGTAGCATCACAGGCATTTGAGACGAGATTCGACAAAACTCTCAAAACGGGCTCTGCCTGCCCGAACCAAACCAGCTCGGTTACTCGGTTGAGAATCTTGACACCTTCAAGCTTGGCTCGATGGCTCGATTCGATCTGAGAAAAGAGGGACCGAACCGAAACCTTTTCGACACGTTCCGCTTCTCGGCCACTACGCATCAAGACATCCGAGAGCCCTTTGAGTCGCTCGGCTGCCGAGTGAATCGACTCGGTGACATCAAGCCACGCGGTAAAGCGTTCCGCGATTTCGTCGGGTATCTCAACGCCCATCGCATTCATTTCGATAAACTGCATTTTCATGACGTCTGCGCCAGCGTGAATCGTCGTAAGCGGGTCCCGCATGTCGTGCGCGACCTCGACGACCGATTGTCCGAGTTGCGAATACCGGTTTGACTCTTCGAGGCGTGCGACAAGAGACTCGCGCTCGGCATCGAAAGAACGCTGGAGTGCTTCCTTGGTCTGACCAAGCTCAACCCGCAGGCGACGTTCATTGAGAGCCGTCCCACGTGCCTCGATCTCGCGAACCAAAAGCCCAGCGAGTCGCATCAGGTCATTACGCTGCGATTCATCGAGGTCACGCGGTTCGTCGTGGATGACACAGAGCGAGCCCAAGGCAAAGCCACGTGAGGTGATCAGTGGTGCCCCCGCATAAGCTCGAATAAATGGTGCTCCCGTGACAAGGGGATTTTTCATGAAGCGAGGATCATCTCGGGTGTCCGGAACTTCGAAGACGGTATCGCCGAGGATACTGAATTGACAAAAGGAGACTTCCCGAGGCGTTTCCTTCGTGCTGAAGTCACCCGAGACCGCATGAAAACATTGCTTTTCCTCGGTGACGATAGAAACAAGCGCGATATTAAAGCCGGTAATGGAACGAGCGATATCCGGGAAGTCGCCGAAGCGATTTTCAACATCAATATCCCGAAGCCCGAGACGGATGATCTCATCGACACGCTCTTCTTCGTCGTGCGGTTTCGGGGCAACAGCCCAAAGTATGCTCTCGTTTTTGTTGGCAACCATCCCACTACATTATGAGTTCAATTCCAAATACACGCAATCAATTCCTTAACAATTCCAAGTATTCACATTGAACAAACCTCATGTGTTCAAGTTCCTCACCCCACAGCATCGAGGCTTGAGCTTAAGAGAATCGAAGTGTTATGGCAGATATGCGCAAGGAGAACACATGCCAGAGTTTCAATTCACCACACTTTTGCCCACAGCCGGCGATAACACAGCCTATCGCCTGGTCACCAAAGACCACGTGAAGACCATCGACGTGGAGGGCGAGACTTTTCTGAAAGTCGATCCCGAAGGGCTCCGTTTACTCGCCCACGAAGCGATGCGAGATATTGCTCACCTTCTGCGAAAGAGCCACCTCGAGCAGCTAGCCGCAATTCTGGACGACCCCGAAGCGTCCGATAACGACCGCTTCGTTGCGATGGAACTGCTTAAGAACGCCAATATCGCATCCGGGTTCGTACTCCCATCATGCCAAGATACAGGGACCGCGATCATCATGGGCAAAAAGGGTGAACGCGTCATCACGGGTGGAGGCGACGAGGAAGCGCTCGCCAAGGGTATCTTCGATACCTACACAACATCGAACCTGCGGTACTCTCAGATGGCACCGCTGGATATGTACACCGAGAAGAACACCGGTAATAACCTCCCAGCCCAGATCGAGCTATTTGCCACCGAAGGCAATGAATACAAATTTCTCTTCATGGACAAAGGCGGTGGTTCCGCAAACAAGAGCTACCTCTACCAGCAAACAAAAGCCGTCTTGAATCCAAAGAGCTTGCTCAACTTTATCGATGAAAAGATCAAATCGCTGGGCACCGCCGCCTGCCCACCCTACCACTTGGCGATCGTCGTCGGTGGAACGAGCGCCGAGTTTTCGCTTAAAGTCGCGAAGCTCGCCTCAGCCCGCTATCTTGATTCACTTCCCACCGAAGGAAGCGAGACCGGACACGGTTTTCGAGACACAAAACTCGAAGAAGAGATTCACACCCTGACCCGAGAAAGCGGAATCGGGGCACAATTCGGTGGTAAGTATTTCTGCCACGATGTCCGCGTCATTCGGTTGCCGCGTCATGGCGCATCTTGCCCGATCGCTGTAGCGGTTTCATGTTCCGCAGACCGGCAGGCACTCGCAAAAATTACGCCAGACGGGATCTTCCTTGAAGAGCTTGAGCGTGATCCTGCTCAATTTCTACCAGAAGAAACCGAAGAGTCTCTCGGTAGCGAAGTCATCGAGCTGGACCTTAACCAGCCGATGGATACCCTTCTAAAGACGCTGTCCAACTATCCGCCAAAGACCCGAGTCAATCTATCTGGACCGCTCATCGTCGCCCGCGACATCGCGCATGCGAAGATCAAAGAGCGGCTCGATGCGGGAGAACCGATGCCAGATTACCTTAAGAACCACCCCGTGTATTACGCTGGTCCGGCAAAAACCCCGGAAGGTTACGCATCAGGTTCTTTTGGACCCACCACCGCCGGTCGCATGGACGGATATGTCGACCTCTTCCAAAGCCACGGTGGAAGCATGATCATGCTCGCCAAAGGCAACCGCTCGAAAGCCGTGACCGATGCGTGTAATCAACATGGCGGCTTCTACCTAGGTTCGATTGGCGGTCCGGCCGCTCGCTTGGCCAACGACTGTATCAAAAAGGTCGAGGTTCTAGAGTATCCGGAACTTGGGATGGAGGCCATTTGGCGGATCGAAGTCGAAGACTTCCCTGCGTTTATTATCGTAGACGATAAGGGCAATGACTTCTTCGCTGAAATCCTAAAGCCCAAAACGACACGCTTACCCATGGTGAAATAAGCTAAGATTTGGTGGCGTACTCTGGAATCTTACACATGGGTATTGGTTCCCCAAGATGATGAGAGACCGACTTAGCGTAATAGGAGACGAGATCTCTGCTGTCCTCCGTCACACGATAGGTCTCTTGTCCTTTTGAGACAATCTTACGGATACCTAGACGCATCAAGGCACCATCGGCTATCCAAGGCAGTCCCCGGTCACGGTATACAACCGTTGCCCCCGCTTTCTCAAAACGCTCAAGGTAAATTTCAAGCTGTTCCACCAAGGCATCGCGGGTCAACTGGGGATGTTCATGTAAAACCGTCGCCACCAAGGTTAATGGGGTAACCGGAACAAGCTTTGCGATAGCCTCTTGAATTTGATTGACGAAGTCAGCCAGATTCCTGCGCCGGTCGTATTTATCGAGTTCAAAGAGGTCGGGCGCTGAAGATTGTTGCCAGGCATCAAATGACATCGGCTTGCCAAACCGAAGCGAAGCAATACCATTTTTACGAATTTCGCCTCGGCTAAACTTATGGATATTTGAAAACGAAATTTTCAAGACCCGCCCCAACATCTCAAGCTTGGTAAGCTTGCGTTTTTTTGGTTTCAATTCACCGATGAGATTGCGGTCTTCCAGGACGCGGTCGTAATTAATGGCCACCGGTACGAAGACGATTTCACGCTGAAAACTTCTATCCTCCTTCGCGGTCACCATCGAATCGATAAGCCCAAGCTTAGGCTCGCGCAGGAAGCCATCTCGGCTAAGGCCTCCTTCCGGAAACATTGCCTGTGTCACTCCGTTTTTGGTGACCAATTGGACATACCGTCTCAAAACGATGTGATAGAGCTTGTCTCGGCAACCCCGGCGGATGAAGTACGAACCGAAACTCTTGAAGAGGACGTCTAGAGGCCAAACCCGAGCCCACTCACCTACAGCGAAAGACAGCGCAACATTGTCCCGAAGAACGTAAGGCAAGATCACGAAGTCGGCGTTCGACCGATGGTTGCATACATAAACGGTAATACGGTTTCCCTTTGCGGCCTCTTCGCGTATCCGTCGGAGATCTGTCTCATCGTATTCAATCTTAAAGAGAAAATTAAGAATCGAGTGTGAGATCCAATAGCCAACCTTGTAGTACATCAATGGCCGAAAGAAGGGTACGATTTCTTCGAGGTAATGATAAACCCGGAGTCGAAGTGCTTTTGGGTCTTCCTTCTCCTCCTGCTCCATCTTTTCAATCGCTTCGCTAATTACATGGTCATGACGAAGCAGAACTTTCACCGCTTGTTGCGGCGCGAATTTGAAAGCATCCAGCTCCACCGCAAAGGTCCGAATAGCGGATTCAAACCTTCGCTCTTGAACAGTAGCGATGCCCGAACGGGTACGACGGCGAACAATTAAAATGCTCAACCAGAGAATCAATAAGACGACCAGTAAAACCTTTAACTCGATCGCATAGCCCATGGCCAACATTGTGGGCTGGCCCTGAGACCGATGCAAATCACTAATCTTCGCCTTGGCGCTCTCGGCTGCGTTGGAGGATTCGCTCTGGTGGAGGTCTTAGAAGCTTACGAAACGTTATATTCAACCGTGGACCACACTCACCTTTAACTTTAGGAAGCGCATGACGCCAGGTGTGCTGAAGCGTACCTCCCATAACCATGTACGAACCATGGCCAAGCCAAAGACTGGTCCGAGGTTCTCCGCGAGGCTTTCGCTTTCGCTCCAGAACGAAGCGCCTCTTTGCACCAAGCGACACGGCAACGATCTTTGGATTCTCACCCAATTCAGGTTCATCGTCTGCATGCATCCCGACGTTATCCGACCCATCTCGGTAATAATTAATGACCACGTGGTTGAAGGTCGTCGCCTCACGCGCCTCAATCTGATTCCATAGTGATTGAAGAACCGGACCTGGTTCTAATGGAAAGAGCGTCTGGCCCGAGTAGTGATACGGCACGCTGCCAGCCCAAGCCATAAGCCGGGGTTGCGTCACTTTTTTGCCCATAACGTGTAAGGTACGGGCCTCCCAATCACACTCTGTGATGAGCTCGCCCATCAGGAGACTGGCTGCATCCGCGGCAAGAAAGTGTGGGTCATAGTCAACCCAAGCGTCACCTAAGAGCTCAAGCCGGGAGGGTTCGGAGAAGTCATAAACAGGTGCTCGCATCGATAGACGCCTAGCGCGTCGAGCACCAGGCGTCTAGTCTTTAGCGCGGGTCTCAGTTGAGACGGTTCAAGAGACCGAGTACTTCGGTGATACCCCAGTCTCCTTCAATCAACTGCATTTCACCACTCAGCTCAGACACGGTCTTCAAGTCCGGGTGCGATTTACCGGTTACGTGGAAAGCGAAATCACGAATCAATCGGGTACGCTTGAAGAGGTCACCTGGTGTGCCGACCAAATCCGAGAAACGCTCAACTTCAAAGTCCTGAGTTACAACATCACCGCTACCAAGAGGCCGGTAGGTAATCGAGAGAGTTACCGGCTCACCCCAGGCTTCTTCACGTTCCACAGCAAAGCGTGCAGTAAAGGTCATATCATCACCCGCTGCAATGATGACATTCTGAACCCGCTCCTCTGGGTTGGTGCTAACCTCTTCACCGCTGAAACTCTCAAGACTGGTACCCGCAGGAAGTTCCATCACAATCTCAATGCTATCGGCAGCGACCTCGACAAGCTTTGTGAAATAATCCCCGAAGATGAGGTCAACCTCAGCGCGGTTTGGTAAGAATATATGAGCTCCTTTACCCGCGTCCGTTAGCCGGTCCATACGCTCGAGATCGTAATCAGTCCCAACGCCAACACCCGTAAGATAGATACCTTCTTGTCCATTGATTCGAGTTAATCCCTCGTAACGCGTGATATCATTGTCGCCCACATTTGCATTACCGTCCCCAAAGAGCAGGACCCGCTGGAGCATTTCGGGATCGTATTTCTCTTGTGCAAGGTCATAGGTCATATCAAGACCAGCAAGCATGTTGGTTGAACCGCCAGGCCGAAGATTATCGATCTCGTTCATGATCTCTTCGCGGGACTCGTCAATATCAAGGTCTGCAAACAGCGTCTCGGCAGAAGACGAAAAGGTTACTAAGGTAAGCTTATCTCCGGCTTGCATATTTGCCACGGTCGCCCGAAGTGCATCTTTGGTAAATGCCATCTTATCGCCGCTCATCGAACCCGACACATCGACACACAGGAAGATATTCCACGCCCGTCGAGTACTCAGGTCAACATTATCCGCTTGGAGCTGAAAGAGAACTTCAGCGACCTCGTATTCACCGCGCTCAGCACAATCGTCCCCCGCCTCGCAGTCAATCATGGGACCTGAGTCAGTTGTAAAGCGATCTGCTACCAAGCCGAAGGCTAAACCCGAGCCAAGAGACTCGTTCAGTGCCCAAGGCTCGGCGTCGAATTGCCCGACTGGCGCATCGTAATAGTTGATAAACTCATGAGCTTTCAGGGGCTGATAACTCCATGCTCCAGCCTTAAAGATCTGAGCGGAAGCCATCGACGTTGAGTCATCCGGGGAGAGTTGAACCCAGAGCGGCTCGTCAACCGGTTCAACTTCATCGTCTATCCCAGGATCAACGCCCGTCACATCTTCCGGCGCAGCTTCGCCTGCGTCGCCCA
>JAYYQC010000437.1:0-3561 GCA_036128675.1 Myxococcota bacterium
ATCAACGAGTGTGCGACCAACAATGGTAACTGCGGAAATGCGTCGTACATTACCTGTGTTAACAACGTAGGCGCTGCACCAACTTGCCAAGATATCCTAGAGTGCGAAAGCAACAATCCATGTGATAGCAATGCAACCTGCACCGAAAAGTATGCGGCGGCACCAAGCTGCGAATGCAAGCCTTTCTTCAACGGAGACGGCTACAGCTGTGCGGACATCCTGGAATGTGACACCAACAACCCATGCAACGATGACCAGACTTGCCAAGAGCAAGTGGGTGCCGCTCCTGTCTGTGTAGACAACAACGATGGTGATAACGGCAACGATGGTGATAACGGCAACGGTGGTGATAACGGTAATGGCGGCGACAATGGTGATAATAGCGATACTGGTGGCTTCGACTGGGGTAGCGCTTGTGAGGGTGGCTCAGGTCAGTTCTCTCAGCCAATTTCCTACCGCGACACTGTAGTCGTAGGCGATATCCCTGCAAACAAGGCTGCGGTATACATCAAGCTCACTAGCACTGAAGACGTCGACGTACAGCTCATCGACAAGGCCACCGGACATGAAATCATCGCTTGGCCAAATGGTGACCTCAATGCACACAACGAAGCCTGCACAACTTATGAAGGCGTTCGATACTGCTACAGCGGTTACAACGGAACCAATGGTAGCCTTGGTGATGAATGGATTCGCATCGAAGGCACAACCAACCGTCTCCTCACCATGCGAGCGTATGGTTACAAGGCTGGTGACGCGATTGTTGATTATAGCTGGGCCGCACCAACCGGCTGTGTTGATGCCGGAGAAGGTTCATTCCAGCAGGCCATCGTGAAGGACGACATCGTTGAGGTTGGCGTCATCCCTGCTGGTAAGAGCAATATCAAGATTCAGCTCACCGCAGATATGGATATCGATATCCAGCTCTACGACGGCAGCACCAAGCTGGTAGCGTGGTCAGCAGACGGTAGCCACGGAATGCTTAGCGGCGCGGCCCGACAGGTTCTCGATTACCAAGGTATTAAGGTAGTCTGGAGCGGGTACAATGGAACCGACGGCAATAAAGGCAATGAGTACATCCACATCATCGGTACCGTACCGAGCGACTTCACCATGAAGGTCTTCGGTTACGAGGCTGGCGACGCAACTGTGGATTACGCATGGGGTGTAGACCCAGCTGAGCTCAACTAAGAGAACTTAAACATAGCCCAATTGAGCCGGGGACATCTCATCTGAGATCTCCCCGGCTCTTTCTATTTTATTCGACCGAATGCGTCGTGAGCGGATCTAAGACCCCATGTTAGCCTGACTCTCAGCCGGGGAGGATTCAATGGATCGAGTAACGGGCTCCTACTTTAGTTCGCGATCAGAGGTTTTCGCACAGAACGCAATGGCTGCGACCAGTCAGCCACTGGCCACTCAAGTAGCACTCCACATCATCAAGTCGGGCGGAAATGCAATCGACGCAGCGATTGCTGCCAATGCTATCCTCGGACTTGTTGAGCCTACCGGTGCCGGCATAGGTGGTGACCTCTTTGTCCTTTTCTGGTCTGCACGCGAACATGGCCTGATTGGACTCAACGCATCTGGCCGGAGTCCCAAGAGCCTCACACTCGAAAAATTACTCGAATACAAGATCGATTACCTACCAGCCCATGGCCCTTTACCTGTCAGTGTGCCTGGCTGTGTGGACGGCTGGGTGAAGCTTCATGAACGCTATGGGCAACTTCCGTTCTCTGAGCTCTTCAAACCAGCAATCTCCTATGCTCGTAAAGGCTTTCCCGTCTCCGAAGTGATTGCACATGAGATCGCACTCAACGCTGAGATCCTCAAAGGGTATGCTGGATTCGGCGACGTGTTCTTAGACCACGGAAAAACACCCTCCAAAGGCACCCTCTTCAAGAACCCAGGGTTGGCCGATGCCTATAGCCTGATGGCAGAAGAGGGACGTCGCGGCTTTTACGAGGGCCCGATCGCTCAGACCATCGACGATTATATGCAGACTCAAGGAGGCTATCTCAGGAAGACTGACCTTGCCGAACATCGAAGTCATTGGGTTCAACCGGTTGGCGCGAATTACCGCGGATATACGCTGTGGGAACTTCCACCAAACGGTCAAGGAATCGCAGCCCAACAGATGCTCAAGATGCTGGAGCACTTTGACATTAGAGCGATGGGACAAGTGAGTAGCGACTATGTTCATCACGTCGTCGAAGCGAAGAAACTCGCATTCGAGGACCGCGCGAAATTTTACGCCGACCCGGACTTTAACAAGATCCCAGTACGGCATTTAATCTCCGACGAATACAATCAAGCGCGAGCAACGCTCATCTCACCAAGCGAAGCCGCGCTGAGCATCGAGCCGGGAAATCCCAATCTCGACCAAGGCGATACCGTTTACCTCACCACTGCCGATGCTGAAGGTAACATGGTCTCGCTAATCCAGAGTAATTATCGGGGCATGGGTTCGGGGATGACTATCCCAGGCTTTGGATTTGTCCTTCAAGACCGCGGACAACTCTTCGACCTTACGCCTGGGCGTTTTAATACCTATGAGCCGGGCAAACGCCCTTTCCACACGATTATTCCAGCATTCGTGACGAAGGACCGCCAGCCCTGGCTCAGCTTTGGCGTCATGGGGGGAGCAACACAGCCGCAGATGCACGCCCAGATCCTCATGAACCTCCTCGATTTCGGAATGAACTTACAAGAAGCCGGCGATGCGCCCCGGATCGTCCATATCGGATCATCGCAGCCAACTGGCGAGGTCATGACGGACGGCGGTATGGTATGTCTTGAATCGGGATTTCCTGAACAAGTCCGAGAGGATCTCGCCAGACGGGGGCATCAGCTCAGTGACCAAACGGGTGTGTTCGGAGGCTATCAAGCAATCAGTCGTGACCTTAACACCGGTATCTACTGCGGTGCTTCAGAGAGTCGTAAAGATGGCGCGGCGATGGGCTATTAGCAGGCGTTAGTCTTCTTCTTTGCCCAGGATATTCTCAATTTCTTTGGTCGGGTTTGGTATCTCTAAGTTGACAGCGCACATACAGCCATCCACGGTACTCACGTTATCGAAGCATGCAAAGGCGTCGATGGAAATTCCCTCAGAGTGAAGGTCGACGCCCTTCATATTGACACCATACTCATTGTCTACAACGGAACCCTCTTTGCCTTCGAAAGTGGGAATGCCATTTACTGCCGTAAATTCCGTGTCTTCTGCTGACGCCATGAAGAGTCCGACTCTTTCATTTTCTTTGATCAAGAAATCAGAAAGTTTCACCGTTGCTCCGCCAAGGACAACGACACCATCCCCGAAACCACCAAGAAATGGGCAGGTATTGTTGGCTGCACATGCGGCTTCTTTTGTGTCTGAGACTACCAATTCATGAGCTTCAAAAAGAGTATTCTCATCGACAACAAAGACACCTGCCTCACGGTTTCCAATGATATGAAGACCATTAGCAGTTAAGGAAGCGCCTTCTTGAATCTGCAATCCTCGACCACTATTGCCCATACGTGAGCTCCTCGTATCGCGAATCAAAACGTCTTCAAGATGTA
>JAYYQC010000438.1:0-2021 GCA_036128675.1 Myxococcota bacterium
AAAATTTGATTCAGCTTGGCCAAGGCAGATTCACCGATTACTTTTTTGGGATTTCCTTTGTCGTCGCCGTGTATATCGCGTGGCGGTGTTGGCGACGCCTAGCGGGAGAGGCAGACGATGCACTTCCACGCTGAGCATAGCCTTTTCTTTGAAACCCGACGCCGCTTATCTACGGTGGTACTAAGTTTAGTGTCGGTTGTTACTATTTTGGTGCTGAATATCTTTCTCGGCAGTGTAGCATTTTCACTCGCTGCGGGTGGGGTTGGCATTCTCAGCCTCTTGTACGCGTTCTATCTAGGGCATTCTAGGATTGAGCCTCTCGTCGCCTGGCTTATTGCTATCATCACATGTGGCCTGGTTGGTACAGCTGCGCTGCAGCTCGACCAAGATGCCTTTATGAGTACCGGAGCGAGAATTGCTTGTGGAATGGTCTGGATTCTTTGGCTGGGTACGCAGGTTGATTGGGCGTCTCTACGAAAGATATTTCTCATCGCGCGAATCCCCGAGGGTGTCGTGGCATCCTTGGACCATGCATTAATGCACGCCGTGTTTACGCGGTCCGAGTGGATTCGCCGCCGCGACACGGCTCGGTTGCGTCAGGGGAATCCAGCTTTATCCCCGGCAGTATGGGGAAGAGTCGTCGGTGAGGGTGCGCTTCATAGCTTTTTTAGGCTCGAAGCGGTCGAGGAGAATGCGCTCTTGCGCACTGGCCATGGGGTTAGTCAGAGCCGGGATGCTCTCGGCGTCATACTCGAATCGGTGAATGTGGAGCGCGATGGGACGCCCGTCTTGGAAAACCTTCAACTTACACTTGAACCGGGCGAATGGATTGTACTCTGTGGCCCAAGCGGTGCGGGGAAGTCCTCTCTTCTACGGTTACTCGCTGGTTTAGAGGCCCCCACGCAAGGCTCGATGACCCGGCTGAGTGTCGTCATAAACCCAAAATCGCAGCTAAAGCACCGTCTCGATGGACGCGTCGCACTCATGGGCCAAAATCCAGAGCATCACTTTATTGCGAGCACCGTCGCTGAGGATATCGCTTGGGGTCTGACTCAGCGGGGGGAGGGTCAAGAAGAAGCGAATCGAAAGTCATTAGAGATGGCGAAGGCATTGAGGATCGACCACCTCATGGACCGACCATGCCATGCGCTGAGCTTTGGCGAACAACGCCGCGCCGCGCTTGCGGGTCTGCTTGTGCTGGAACCTTCGCTACTTTTGTTGGACGAACCAACCGCTGGCCTAGATCCGGTCGCCGCACGAAGCTTGCGGATGATGGTTGAGACACTTGCCCGTGACAAGGGTATCGCATGTGTTTGGGCAACGCATGACCTTCAATCAACGCCATCGCTCGCCAAGCGAATTGTTCTACTGCATGAGAAATCCCTACTTTTCGACGGACCCGTCGACGAGGGGCTCTCAGAACCATGGCTCGTAAAGGCCGGGCTTGCTCTTGCGAAAGGGGATAAAGAATCATGCTGCTAGGAAGTGCATCTCAAAAGCCGAATATCGCAAGAGTCCGCGAGATTAAGCGTATACTCCGCGAGGTCCTGGGGCTGCCGGATGAGGCAACTGTGACACTGAGCCAGCTTGCCTGCCTGGAAAAAGATTGTGCCCCGCTGGAGACGGTAATTGGGCTTCTGCAGCCTGGTATGCCGCAGCAACAACATAAAATTCATAAAGCGACTGACGACTTAAAAGCCAATGACCTCGTAGAGGTCTGTAAAGCTTGGGGGCGGCCAATCAAATTAGAAGATTTACAACCATTCTTTAAGGAGAATTAAGTGGAAAACACTCAAAAAGTACCAGTGACCATACTCACTGGCTTCCTAGGCTCAGGAAAGACTACCCTTCTCAATCGCATTTTGAGTGAGGAGCACGGCAAGCGCATTGCGGTCATCGAGAATGAATACGGTGAGGTTGGCATCGACCAAGCGCTCGTGATCAACGCCGATGAAGAAATCTTCGAGATGTCAAATGGCTGCATTTGTTGCACCGTACGTGGCGACCTTATTCGGGTCCTT
>JAYYQC010000439.1:0-10806 GCA_036128675.1 Myxococcota bacterium
AGATGGCCGTAGGTAGCTTACCAGGGGGCAAATAAACGCTGAGCCACCATTGCCTCATGCCATAGGTCTCTACGCGCGCTGCGAGAGGCTTAGGCTGCTCGAACGACACATCGACTCGGTGACGAAGGGCGGTAAACGCGTCCAACCGCAAAGATGCCGCAAGCATGGTCGTCGCGTCGGTTTTAAGCTTGAGTGCCAACGCCCCTTAAGTGCTTACACATGTGGTTGCATAAACAATTTGATGGTTTGAATCTGAACATAAAAAAAGGGCTCACGAAGGAGCCCTTTTTAAAACCGTTGATGTCGGAAGCAACTTAGAACTTCACAACCTCGAACTTACCAGTGCCGTCTTTGGTGAACTCAACGAGAGCGCCCATGCCTTTCGACACGCTGCCGTCGTTCATTGCCCACTCCATCGCGTCCGCCGGACCAGGGTTCAGGAAGAATGAAGGGTGGAACTCGCCAGCCTTCACCACTTCGGTACCCTCGAGGTTGGTCGCCTTGCCACCCGCTTCGTGGATATTTCCGAAGAAGCCGAACTTGATGCTCGCGTCCTTGATGAGTGTGCTCAACTTAGGATCGCCTGCATGCTTGCCCTGAGAGCTCAGGTCAATCGCCTGCTCGCCAGTCTGAAGCGGGCCACCGTGAGCCATCAAGACAACCGGTGAGTCACTCTTGGTAGCCAGGTCCTTCACTGCAGCAACGTCCGCCTCGGTGTACGCGCAGCCATCTTCGCTGTGAAGGTAATTAACGTCGTGGTAACCAGGGAGCGTAATCACATCGACGAAGTCGGTGTCGATTTTACGAACCTTGTTGCCATCGAGAACGTGTGCCGCCGCTGCATTCGCGGTCTTATGACCCGCGTTGTAGAATGCGATGCCTTCTCGGTTGCCCATGATTGAGACAACTGGAACCTTCACGTCTGCGAGCTTTGTGAGCACGGTCGAGACGTCGGTCTCGTTCATGCCGACATCACCAGTCACCAAGACCAGGTCGACTTTGCGCTCTTTGAACATCGTAACGAACTTGTCGATATTCGCGAGGTTTTCTGCAGCACCTTCTTTGATGTCTGAGAGCAGGCCAACTGAGAGGGCCGCTTTCTCACCAGCACCGGTCCACTTCAAGGTAGAACCGTTGAGTTCCCACGTTCCGCTGTTGGTTGTAACAGTCGTCGCGGTTCCTTCGGTGACCGCACCAACGCAAGTTGGACGTGGTTTCTCAGGTGCCTTTTCTGCAACTTTGGCCGCTTCAGCGGGCTTTTCCGCTACGGGCTTTTCTTCAGCCTTGGTGCACCCAACAACGAGTGACAGCCCCAACCACATGCAGATCCATAAAGATTTTTTCATCGATAACTCTCCCCTTTTCCGTTCAGGATCGGGGCGGACCGTAACACGCTGAGATAACATGTCCAACCCACTCGTGAGTCAATTTTGATCTCGCCAGTCATCGAGGACCTGCTTGGCGGCTTGGCGGACCTCATAGGAAGCGTGGCCGCTGCCAACTGTGACTAAAAATGCCGCCGCTTCATCGGATCGGATCTGCGCCAACGCATAGACGATCTGAATCACAAACGCGGGGTCACGAAGCCGAGTGAGCTCGATCAGTGGTTTAGCCAATCGTGGATCACGCAGCTCGCCTGCGACTCCCACCATCCGCAGCTCAACCTCAGGTGTGTCCTCTTTTGGCAGAGCATCGATCAATGCGGGGATAAGCTCACGCACCCGTCGCCGTGCGATCTCATCCAGCGCAAAGAGCCGCTGGTCGGGCCGGGTCCCGGGCGCAAGCCACTTACCAAGGTCCTCGGTGGTTCCTCGGATCACCTCCCACTGCTCGCGCCACTGCTTGCCGCACGACTCGAGCTGCAGACCAAGCCAGCCCTCCCAAGGCTCAACAAAGCTCGCCTCCACAAAGCAGGTCCACCGTGGCGCGTTGACACGCTTGGGCTCCCAGACCGCGCGCACACTGCGCTCAAAGCCTTCGACGCCCGGCTTCACTTTGAGTCCGCTGATATCGACGACCATCGAATATTCGGCTTGTGCAGAGTCAGCGGTAAACCAGCCCTCTTTGTCCATAAAGCGTGTAATCGTGTCTGAAGCCATCTCTCGATTGGCTTTGGTAGCATCGGAGCGCGAGGTGAATCCGAGACTTAGCGCATGGACCTTCATTCCTGATTTCGTACAAGAAGCCCAGACCATCATCAGAGAGAGGAAGAGGGTCAAACGAACCGACCACGTGACCATTATTGTCCCACCGCCAGGCGCGCCCCGAACCGGTCATCCAGGGGCGTCGCATAAATTTTTTCTTGGGTTAACCACCAGTCGTAGCTAAGCCGCGTTAATTCAAAGCGCCGAGCAATCGAGTCGTAGATGCCCACCGCAAGCCTTGGATCCCCATCACGGGGCTGACCAACACTTCCACAGGTCTGAATATAGTACGTATCGTGCTCGAAGACCCGCTCAACCCGCTCAGCGCCCCGGACACCACGCAGCTTCTCGGCCCAGCCGCCCTGAATCGCGAAACCCACCGTCAGATGCGAGTGCCCAATAAACGACACGCCGGGCAGGCTGAGATCACCAAAGCGACCGATCCGAGCAAGCTGCGCCGCATTGACCAGGTAATCGAAGTCTTCCGGTTTAATCGGCGATCCATGGGTCAGCTGCATATCGAACTCTGGCAGCGCGACCCGATAATCGAGGCTACCCAGCCAGCGCGCATGCTCTGGCTCAAGGACCGACGCGGTCCAATCCACCGAGAGCGCCGCGGCACGGTGAAACCAGGTTGTATCGAGGGTCCCAATCACCGCGGCATCGTGGTTTCCGACACAGGCATGCAGACAATTGTCGCGCAGCAGCGCGCAGACCTCATTCGGGTTGGGACCATATCCAACTGCATCCCCGAGAAAGACAATGGCGTCGACTTCCGCATCCCGAAGGAATTTCAGCGCGACCTCCAGAGCCTCTAAGTTCGCGTGAACATCTGAGAGAATTCCAAATTTCATAAACCATCCAGCGTGCGGGACATACAACTCGATAAAACTCTACACATTTTGAATGACTCGTAGTAGGCACTCAACCCCTATGGCCAATGAATCTACGCCCGCACTGGGCCTCTTTGATATCGAGGGACTTCCCTCGGCGCTCAAAGCGCGCGACATCGCCGTCAAGAAGGCGATTGTCGAGGTAGCTATTTTTGCGCCGGTATCCCCCGGTCGCACGATTCTTGGTTTTACCGGCGATATCGCGGAAGTAACCGCAGCTCTTGAAGAAGTTGGCGAGAGCGTCGGTCCCCGACAGGTCCACCAGCTCCTCTTGCCCGCAATCAGTGAGCATGCCTTTCAAGCTCTGATGGGGGCCAAGGCAGACCCAGCCCCCTACTGCGCCCTAGGCGTTATGGAGTTCACGGGCATCGTTCCCGCGGTCGACAGTGCCGATCGCCTGGTAAAGCGCTCGGGCCTCGAAATCTCACGCCTCCACCCCGCAACGGGCTATGGTGGTCGCGCATTCCTGACCGTTTACGGTGAGCTGGCCAACGTCGAAGATGGTCTCGAGCATATCTCTGAAGCCTGGGGCTCCGATCTCCTCGACCGCGAGCTCATCGCCAATCCGCTCCCCGAAACCTCGACTCCGGTCTTCATCCGTCCTTGGAGTCTCGACCCAGCTGAATAAAATGGCGGGTCTTGGGAATAGCCATAACCGATCAGACGTTCGGTGGACTGTCATGACATGGATTAAGATTCTCGTCCTCAGCACTGCGACCATGCTGGCTGGACCCACCGCGCTCGCGCAAGCGCCGTCCTCTGCTATTCCAGACGCAGCTACGTGGCGAGGGCTCGGGATCCATCCGGTTAATCCACCCCTGCCGCTTCTCGACGCAACCCTCCCGACGACCCAAGGCAGCCAGGTCCGCCTCTCGGATGCCAAAGGACAATGGCTTATCCTCTCGTTCTTCGCGACCTGGTGTGGACCCTGCCGGGCTGAGTTCCCGTCGATGATTGACCTCTGGCAAGCGACCCACAAAGCGGGCTTGGACCTTTTTGCGATCTCGGCCGAGGATAATCGGGGCTTGGTCACGCGCTACGCCGATGACCTCAACCTACCCTTCCCCGTTCTTCACGATATCGGTGGTCGCATCTCGGCCAATTACCGCGTGAGCAGTCTCCCCACCTCATTCATCGTTGCCCCTTCTGGCGATATCGTCGGACGCGTGGTCGGTGCCCGCAACTGGGCTGAGCTGATTCCCGCTTTCGAAGCCATCATGCGCGGTGAGACGCCTTCGGTGATGCCGGCCGCACCCGTCGAGCTGCCTCCACTGGATGACCCACCCACCGCAACCGTGACACTGCTTTCACCGGAGCCGGTCGAGGTCGATGAGCCCTTCCTCCTGGCCATCGATGTCCAGTGGTCCGGGCGTCTCCAAGACTATTTGCTCAAGCCGCCGACCCTGCCTGAGATCGACGGTCTCGACGTCATCCAGGTCCAAGCCAAGAGCTCGGCGAAAGCCGGCGAGAGCACCGTCCGCTATGAATACACCGTGCAAGCGAGCGCCCCACAGATCCTCAAGCTCGATCCGATCCGCCTTAATTACCGCGATGGTCGAAACGGCGCGGATAGCGGAACAGAGGCAAAAGGCGTGAAGATCGAAGTCTTCGAGCCAACTTCCCCACTCGAAGACTGGCGGATCTGGACACTTCTTGGGGGTATTGGCCTCTTCGGTTTCGGATGGACCATGATGCGACGCCGCAAGAACAAGTCGAGCGCCGCTGCAAGCGAGCCTTCCAGCGACCTCAGCGCCGCCCTCGAGGCACTTCGCACAGCGCGCATCCGCGGTGACCACGTCGAATTCGTTGCCCGCTGCCAAGAGATCGCACGCCAAGGGAACCTCGAAAGTGAAGACTATATCACTTCAGACTTGGCAAATGCCGTCCAATATGGTGGGCATCGCATTCCAGAGATTGATCTCGACCAAATCGAACGAAAACTAAAAGAAGACCTGCAAGTGTCTGATTGATGTCAGAAAGAGGAAACCATGAGTTCAGCAGCTTTAGAAAGCCTTAAGCCCGAAGTCGATGCATTCTCCGAGAAGCTCGCCGAGGTTCAACGTGAAGTCGGCCGTGTCGTTGTCGGACAGCAATACATGGTAGAGCGTCTCCTCCTCGCTCTCATCGCCGATGGTCATATCCTCCTCGAAGGCCTCCCAGGTCTCGCAAAGACCACAGCGGTCAAGACCTTGGCCGGCGTTGTTCAGACCGCTTTCTCGCGTATCAGCTTCACCCCTGATCTGCTGCCCGCCGATGTGATCGGCACCGAGATCTACCGCCCCAATACCGGTGAGTTCTCCGTGAAGAAGGGGCCCATCTTTACGAACCTCCTCCTCGCCGATGAGATCAACCGCGCGCCAGCAAAGGTTCAGAGTGCGCTCCTCGAAGCCATGCAAGAGCGTCAGGTGACCTTAGGGGACCAGACCTATCAGCTCGATCGTCCTTTTTTGGTACTGGCAACCCAGAACCCAGTTGAGCAAGAAGGCACGTATCCGCTACCGGAAGCCCAAGTTGACCGCTTCATGCTCAAGCTCAAGATTGGTTATCCAAGCCGCGAAGAAGAACGCGAGATCATGCGTCGTGCAGCGACACCGCTTCAAGAGCCGCTCGCAACCATCCTCACCCCCGAGGATATTCTGAATGCGCGCCAGCTTGCCGATCAGATCTACATGGATCCCAAAGTCGAGAATTATATTGTCGACCTCGTCTTTGCGACCCGCGAGCCAGGTCTGCACAAGCTTCAAGAAATCGAGCCATTCATCGAGGTAGGCGCATCGCCACGAGCCACCATCAATCTAAACCGCGCCGCGCGGGTTCAAGCATTGATGTCGGGTCGAGCTTATGTCACGCCTCAGGACATCAAGACGATTGCACCAGATATCCTGAGACACCGTCTCATCCTGACCTATGAGGCTGAGGCCCGTGGTTTCGACCAAGACGATATCGTTACAAAGATCCTCTCCACGGTGGACGTGCCTTAATGTCGGCTCCCTCCTCCATCGCTGATGCCTTGCCAAGCGAGCTCTTGGCACGGATCCGCGCAATCCATATCCGCACCAAGCGATTGGTGACCGACGCACTCGCCGGTGAGTACCAAAGTGCGTTTAAAGGTCGAGGTATGGAGTTCGAGGAAACCCGAGCCTATGTTCCCGGCGACGATATCCGTCATATCGACTGGAAAGTTACTGCCCGGACCACCGAGCCGCACGTGAAGGTCCACCGCGAAGAGCGCGAGCTGACCGTGATGCTCATGGTTGACGTCAGCTCGTCGGGTAATTTCGGGACCAAGGACAAAACCAAAAACGAGGTAGCGGCCGAGATCGCCGCGGTCCTCGCATTCACTGCGATCCGCAAAAACGACCGGGTCGGGCTCATTATCTTCTCCGATACCGTCGAGCATTATATCCCGCCAAAGAAGGGCCGGGCCCACGTCTGGAATGTCATCCGAGATATTCTCACCCATAAAGCCGAGCACCGAGCCACCAACCTCGAAGAAGCATTCGATTTCCTAGGTAAAGTCCTCAAGCAACGTGCAGTTTGTTTTCTGGTCTCCGACTTTACCGGCTTCAGTGAGAGCGATGCCTTGCATATCGCGGGACGTAAACACGACCTCACCGCGGTCTCTATTCGAGATCCCCGTGAACGGTCCCTTCCCAATGTAGGACTGGTCGAGCTTGAAGACGCTGAAACCGGTGAGCGGATGATGGTCGATACCGCGGATGCCGATGTTCGGATGCTCTTCGAAAAGCATATGGCACGCGAGCAGCGCACACTCGACGATACGCTTAAAAAATCACAGGTCGGACACGTCCGAGTCGATACATCCAAGCCCTGGATCGACTCGATTGCCCAATATTTCCGACAACGAGAGCGAGGTAGATAATGGAATTACGCGCGCCACCAAGCGCTCCTCAAGCATCAAGTCCACTCAAGCCATTTATCGGCGGTCTTTTCGTCGGCGGTGCACTCGCGATTGCTGCCGTTTTGGCAACCGGTCAATCAAGCGATGCCCCAGAATCAACCACCAAGCGCGAGGTCGCGGCCAAGCTGCTGAGCGCGGGTTTACCGGGACAAGCGGCTGAGCTTTACGAAGCGTGGCTTCAAGCCAACCCTGAGACCCCCAAGCGAACCGAAATCGCACTTTCATTGGGCGAAGCATTCCGGCAGCAAGGCGACCTCCAGAGAGCTCTGCGCTGGTACTATGAGGCCGAAGAGAGCACCTCCAACGAAACCGCACGCGCCGCGAAAGAAGGCCTCGTTGGCTCGCTTGAGCGGCTTGGTAAGTCCGGTGCAGCCCAGCGGGCCTTATCGAAAGCGACGGCGCTTGAGCCGGCCGCACCAAGCGAAGGTACCTTGATTGCTGAGATCGACGGACGTCCCATAACGAGCGCCGACCTCGACCGAACACTCGACACACTTCCTCCGCAGCTCGCAGAGGCACTCAAGAGCCCCGAAGCGCGACAGCAATGGCTTCAGAGCTATCTCGCTCAAGAAATCCTCTATGGACACGCAAAGCGCGCCGGCTACCACGAGTCGCCCGATGCAATTTCTGCCGGCCGAGAGGCGCAGCGCCAAGCTGCCGTTGCACAGCTGATCGAGAAGGACTGGATCGCAAATCTTCCGCCACCAGAGCTAAGCGATGTTCAGAATTTCTTTGAGGTCAACAAGGTCCAATTTGTCCCGCCAGACCAAAAGGAAAATACCGACTTTGAGTCCAACAAAGAGCGGGTCGTTGCCGCGTATCAACGTCAGCGCATCGAAGCCAAAGTTCAAAACTCCCTTCAAGAGGCAGTTCAAGAAGGACGCCTTAAGATCACTGCAGAGAGCTGGATCAAAGGACAATGAACCGTAGCCCCTTCATCTCAACGCTGCAGCTGGGAACCCTCTGGCTCGCACTTGCACTCTGCGGCTGTGAGGCCTCGGAGGAGTCTTCGGTCCAAACCGAGCGACTCGCCCCGGTTGAGCTTGAAGCGACCGTAGATAAAGCCGTTGCTACGACCGGCGACACCTTACGTTTTGAGATTCGAATCGACGCGCTCAAAGGGCTCACTCTCGAATACCAGGAGCCCGGCTCCCAGATCATGGGGCTCCGGATTCTCGATTCCGGACTGGAGCGAGAGGGAGAGGTCTCGATCAGCGGCGAGACCCGAGTCCGTCAGACCCATTGGTATACCCTGCGAGGAGACTTGGTCGGTTCCTATATCCTGCCCGCCATGCAGCTAAGCTACAGCGATGGCGCACAGAATAGCGGCGAGGTCAGTACCTCCGAGATTTTCGTCGAAATTCAATCGGTCTTACCTCAGGACGGCAGCGCTCAGGACATTAAAGGGCTTAAGCCGATTAAGCGGGTTGAGCGGCCTCTGCCGTGGCGTGAGATCGGCATCGTGACGGGAGTCCTCTTTCTTGGACTCATCGCTTGGCTCATTTACCGACGCCGCACCAACAGTCACGTTAAAATTCCCCCAACCCCTCATGAGGTCGCCTACGCCGAGCTTCATCAGATCAGGAAGCTTCCTCTCACGACCGCAGAAGAACGTAAGGCCTTCTGCTTTGCGATTTCCGAAACCCTACGTCGCTATATCGAAGGACGCTTTGACGTCGCCGCGACCGATATGACCAGCCAAGAGATCCTCCGCGCCACCGACCCGATTGGGGACCTCAAAGCATACCGCAGCGAGCTCGACGCATTCTTCGAGCGAAGCGACGGTGTAAAGTTCGCATCTATCCCCTGCTTGGACAGTGATATCGAGTATCTTTATGAGACTGTGCTGAGCGTTGTCGAATCGACAACACAAGCGCCCGAGGAGGTACCTACCGCATGAGTGCCCTCTCATTCCACAGCCCCTACCTACTCGCCGGTGCAGCGCTGCTCGTCGGTCTCTGGGCAGCCTGGTACCTTCCGAAGCTCTTCGGCTCACGAGGCGATGGACGAAGTGCCTTCCGCTTTCCATCGGTCGGCCCATTTAAAGAAATCGGCGGTGGACAGGCGGTCCTCCCATTCAAGCTTCTCAAAGCAGC
Organism: Myxococcota bacterium; assembly: GCA_036128675.1. GTDB lineage: Bacteria > Myxococcota > XYA12-FULL-58-9 > XYA12-FULL-58-9 > JABJBS01 > JAYYQC01. The sequence continues at coordinate 9,056 of JAYYQC010000439.1, forward strand.
AAGGCTCGCGGTGCTTATTCTCTTGGCCATTGCCCTCGGCCGGCCACAGAGCGGCAAAGAGCATACAAAGATCAGTACCGAAGGGATCGATATTATCCTCGCGGTAGACACCTCCGGCAGTATGGAAGCCCTCGACTTAGACACGGATCAACCGCTGGCCCAGCGGCGTAACCGACTCGAGATTGTCAAAGATGTCGTTCAAGATTTTGTGGAAGCACGACCGAACGACCAGATGGGCTTAGTCGTCTTTGGTTCAGAGGCATATACCCAATGCCCGATGACACTCGACCATGGTATCCTCTCCGGATTTCTGGACCGGCTCGAAATCGGAATGGCTGGCGATGGCACCGCCTTGGGAAATGCCATCGGTCGTGCGGTAAAACGACTTAAAGACAGTGACGCAAAATCAAAAGTTGTCGTCTTACTCACCGATGGTCGAAGCAATGCCGGAAAGCTCTCTCCGCTCAAGGCCGCCGAGGTCGCGCAGAGCCTAGGCATCAAGATCTACACGGTCGGCGCTGGCGCGCGCGGACAGGCCCCCTTCCTGCGTCAGGGTCTCTTCGGAATGCAACCGGTGTATCAGGACGTCGACATCGACGAAGAGACACTCACCCAGATCGCCAAGCTCACGCAGGGCTCTTATTTCCGAGCCGAAGACGTCGAAGGCCTGCGCGATGTCTATAAAGAGATCGACGCACTGGAGCGCACCGAAATCGAGTCACTGGGCTACCTTGAGTACAACGAGCATTTCTATTGGTTCTTGATTCCTGCGATTCTCCTGCTCTTCTTGGAGCGGGTCCTCTTACTTACGCGTTTTAGGAGGGTACCACTATGAATCCAAAGTACCTTCTCCTTGGTCTCGTCGCTCTGCTCTTAAGTGGATGTGATCTGCAGTGGGGAGCGCCCGAGCGCCTCTGGACGCTTTGGCTTATTCCACTCATCCTCACGGGTTGGTATCTCGGTCAGCGACGGCTTCGAACCAGTCAGGAAAAATTCGTCTCGCGCGCAATGACCGCACGTATCCTACTTCAGCATGATCTTGGCCGAGAGCGTACCCGTAAAGTTCTCTGGGCCAGTGCAATGGTCTTACTGATTGTCGCACTCGCTCAGCCGCGCTGGGGGTTTGTATGGGAGGATGTTCAACGTGAAGGCGTCGATATCGTCGTCGCCTTGGATGTATCCGACAGTATGTTGGTCACCGATGGCGAGGACTCCGGTCGGCTTACGCGCCTCGAGCGCGCTAGACGTGAGATCTCAGATCTCATTAACTTGCTCGATGGCGACCGCATAAGTTTAGTCGCATTTGCAGGGGATGCGTTCATCGAATGTCCTCTTACGCTAGACTACGGCGCGGCGCGGCTCTTCGTCGATGCGCTCAGCCCAGACCTTATTCCAACCAAGGGAACCGCAATCGCGTCCGCCATTGAGACCTCAATCGAAGCATTCGAATCATCCAACCAGAGCTCGCGTGCGCTCATTTTGATTACCGACGGCGAAGACCATGAAGGCGCGATTGAGCGCGCCGCCGAAAAGGCAAAAGAAGCCAATATTATGATCTTCGCGATTGGTATCGGGCGTGCAGAAGGTGCACCGATCCCCAGTGCCGATGGAAGCTACCGTCGCGACCGCGCTGGGAAGGTCATTCTAAGTCGGCTCGACGAGACCTCACTCGAAAAGATTGCCTTGAAAACGGGGGGTCGATACGTTCGTTCAACCAGCAACGACCTCGACCTTGAAGCGGTCTATACCCA
>JAYYQC010000440.1:0-6330 GCA_036128675.1 Myxococcota bacterium
GGTCGGTGGCAAAACACGAGGTCGACATAGTCCATTTGCAAGCGGTCGAGAGATGCTTCGAGACCTTCCAGAACATGCTTGCGGGAGAGGCCGCGCTCGTTGACGCCCGTTCCACCCCAGAAAATTTTCGTCGTGACGAGGATATCGGAGCGACGCCAGAGCTCGGGGTCCTCCGCACTTAGCTCGACGAGCGCTTGTCCCATCACACGCTCGGCTTCACCCATTGGATTGCCGTAGGTCTCTGCGTTGTCGAAGAGATTTACGCCGTGCTGGCGAGCCAGGCGAAGGCAGTCTTTGGCGACCTTAATGCCATCGTCGTCGGTCAGACCGTCCTTCACACCAAAGGTTGCCCAGAAACCAAAGGACAAAACGGAGGCCTGGAGGCCGGTGTTGCCAAGCATTCGGTAGTACATTGAGGGAGATTCGTTTTTTGGCTGACTCATGAGGACTCCTTTGCGTGCCGATCAGCTCGCAAATTAGTCACTCCTCGAGGAGAACGAAAGCTATTCGTTCACTGCGGCTTTGCGGATTTCCTGCCCCCAGAAGCCTTCGTGTTTGACGACCGATATGTCTCCTTGAACCTCGACGAAGCAGGCGAGGCGCAGGCCGTCTCGCAAGTCGTGGGGCGGTGCACTCAGCCGTAAGCGCTCGCGAACGCTCATCGGGTTGATTGCGCCACGGACCTCAACCGCGCAGGTGCCGCAGGTACCTAGCCCACGGCAGTTGACCAGGGCGGACTTCCCATTGTGGGGGCTCTGTTCGGCATCGGTGAGAACGGTCCGGAGGTTATCACCCTCTCCACAGCTCAGCTCTTGTCCGTTGAATAAAACTCTAGGCATGTCGACTCCTACCCGTAAGGTAAGTCTCCGGAATACAGATGCAAGATTGGAAGCAGAGAGGCTGTCATTTTTGGATTGGGTCAACCGGGATCAGGCCGGCCCTTGAAGCGGTTCCGCAGGATTTTTCGAGGCTGGTCTCGGCGAGCCTCTTTCGATATAGCCACAAACAACTTGTAGAGGAGTTTCGCATGCATCCGTTGGCAGAAGAAAGTAACGCTAATCTTCCTGAGCGAATTCGGGCACTTCTTTCGAAGAAGGGCCGAGAGATTTTTTTCCCAAGCAAAGGGATCCTCGGACAGAGCGCCGAGGCCAAGGGCAAGCGTATCAACGCGACCATCGGTATCGCCTTGGAGGACGACGGCTCACCGATGCGCCTACCGGGCCTCGCGGAGCAGGTCGATGTGGCACCAGCGGATGTCTTTCCGTACGCACCGAGTTACGGAAAACCAGGGCTTCGGGACTTATGGCGCTCGATGCTGCGCGAGAAGAACCCCTCGCTCGGAGACACCGCGATCAGCCGCCCAGTTGTAACTCACGCTCTTACCCACGCACTCTCGGTCGCAGGTTATCTCTTCGTTGACCCTGAAGACGCGATCCTAATGCCAGATCTCTACTGGGGGAATTACCGATTGGTCTTCTCCCAGGGACATCAGGCGAAAATCGAAACCTACCCGACCTTCGTTGATGGAGGCTACAACGTTGCGGGACTCGCCGAAGCCCTCAACACGGGTGAGGGTACCAAGCGACTTGTCGTTCTGAATTTCCCGAATAACCCAACGGGCTATACGTGCACGCCAGACGAAGCGCATGCAATTCGTGATGCACTGGTAGCGGCCGCAGAGGCCGGTAAAAATATTGTCGTCATGATCGATGATGCTTACTTCGGACTTGTGTATGAAGATGGGATTTATAAGGAATCGGTGTTCTCTCTTCTCGCTGATGCGCACCCTGGTATCCTCGCAGTCAAGGTCGATGGCGCTACCAAAGAAGACTACGCTTGGGGACTAAGAGTCGGGTTTCTGACCTACGGATTCAAGGGGGCAACGCCCGAGGCATTCAAGGCACTGGAAGACAAGAGCGCGGGTGCAGTACGGGGCAATATCTCAAATTCGTCGCATCTTTCTCAGTCGCTTCTCTTGAAAACCTACGAGGCTTCAGAATTTCAGAACTGGAAGGCTGAAAAGTACGAGACGATGGCGAAGCGGTACCAGGAAGTTCTTGCACAGTTCAAAGCGCATCCCGAGTATGCTGAGGTTGTCGAGCCGCTCCCATTCAACTCTGGATACTTTATGTGCGTTCGACCACTTCATGTCGACGCTGAGGCGGTTAGACAGCGCCTACTCGAGGAATACGACACGGGACTGATTGCAACAAGTGGATTGCTTCGAGTCGCATTTTCATCGGCACCGACGGATTTACTGGCAGAGCTTTTTGCGAATATCAACTCGGCGTGTCGAGACGTAGCTGCCTCGGACTGAGCTCATACCCCCGTAATGGTCTTGAGCTCGACGCTGTAGCTTAGGTCTTGCTGAGTCGGCTCTGCGCCAAATTTTCTCCAAAACCAGGCGAGCTTGGCGCGTGCTTTGCGCTCTTCGGTCGCATCGGTGAAGTGTGGGATGTCTCCCAAGAGTGCGACTGCAAAGAATAGGTCTGCGAACTGTTCGAGATAGGGGCGTGCGAGTAGCACCGCGACCTGAGGGTCCTGAGCGTTTAGACTCTGGTCAATCGCATCGATGCACTTTGACTTGGCTTCGGTGAGCATCGTCTTTGATTTCGCGTACTGTTCGGGGACGGCCTCAAGCTGCACGTCGAGCCACGCCGCCAGAGCGTCATGAAGTCGGTGACGGGCACAGTCTCTGAGTGTCTGGGCCAAGAGCGTATTGTGGGTCCCTTCCCAGTTTTCATAGACGATATTATCTCGCATGAGTCTTGGGAGGATGGAAAAGCTTTCGATTGCGCCGTTTCCACCGAGTGTCTCGATTCCGGTCAGCACAACACGGTGTGAATGCTGGCAGGATCGCATCTTAGAGAGATTGATCGCAATTCGAAGCGCTCCTCGCCGGACCTCGTCTGCTTGGCCGGTTTCGACACGGTCAAGCTCATTGGCCAGAAGCATCGAGCCAGAGAGTAGTGCGGCTTCGGTGGCATACATGGAAGCGAGCATCTCCTGCATCAGTGGGTAAGCGATGACGGGTTGTCCAAACGCTTCTCGGTTCTCTGCGTAGCCACGTGCGATCAGGGTAGCCCTTCGAGCAATGCCGGTGCAGCCCACGGTATTGTAGAGGCGCGAGGTGTTGATCACATGGTTGATGACCGTCGCGAACCCTGCCTCGACCGGTCCGACCGCATAGGCTGTGGCACCTTGAAAGTCTATTTCAGCCGACGGCATGGAGCGGGTGCCAAGCTTATCTTTGAGTCGCCGCATCATAAAGTTGTTTGGCGTATGATCGGGTAGGATGCGTGGTACCAAAAAGAGTCCGAGTCCTCGGGTGCCGTCGGGCCCATCTTGGACCCTTGCGGTCATCAAAATGAGGTCAGCATCGGCATTCGAACAAAACCACTTTTCGCCAAAGATCTTCCACCGCGTGGTGCCCATGGCTTCGCCATCGGGACGGGCCTCGACACAGTTGGCCCCAACATCGGAGCCGCCTTGAACCTCGGTGAGAAACTGCGCGCCGTCGAGGCGGTCGACGTAGTGGTGGGTGAGCAGCCCGGGAAGATACGCCGCTTGAAGCTCCGGGCTTCCCTGGGCGCGCAAGGCTTTGACGACGCCTGCGGTACAGGCGACCGGGCAGTTGTGCCCAGCTTCCCCCACGTGACTCGAGATATAAAAGAGCGCCTGAGCGAGGAGGTTGGGCTCTTCTTCTTTGTACGCGGCGATCACTTTCCCGTCCTCGTAGATGGCTTTGCCACAGGCATGGTAGGCGGGGTGATGCTCGATGGATTCGATGCGGTCTCCCAGGTCACTGTAACGCTCGAGCATCGGCAGATTGTGCACGCGGTTGTTGATGATGGCTGCCTCATCCAAAGGGCCAGCGCTGACAAGTCCGTAATGTTCGAGAGTAGGGCGATGAGCTTGCCACTGCGCTTTGCTCCAATGGCGCCGCAACACAGATTCTAAGTGATGATTATCAAAGAAGTTCTTGGGTTGGCTCTCGCGCCACTCGTTGAGTGCTGACCGGCCCCGACTTCGTGCATCCTGCATCGCCATTCTCCTTCAGACGACAGATTACCTATCGAGGCGGGGTTGAGCAATTGGCAGGCGTCAAGATGCGCCCATTGAAAGACTTGTCGACACCTGAGTCATTCGATAGGCCATTCGGCAGGAGGTATGTCATGAACCCGAGATTTGTTGCGATAGCCCTGGCCCTTTCATCTGCATCCCTACTACTGCCGGCGTGCAGCGGCGAAGATTCGGACGAGGTGACTGTCGATGTAACGGTGCGTGGACCCCATGAGGTCGGTATTCGTACCGAATCTCTGACTTACCGGCCGAATGGGATCGATTCAGATCGCACTCTTCGGGTGGTTGTTTGGTATCCGACTGCCGCAACGACTGGCGACCGTGGCTCGTACTTGGGACTGGGCGAAGCCATTTTTGATGCCCCCATTCTTGAGGATGGCGAATTTCCGGTCCTGCTTTACTCGCACGGCACAACGTCGTTCGCCGAATGCGCGTACGATCTCATGGAGTACTTCGCGTCGCACGGCTTTGTTGTCGCGAGTGCCGACCACACCGGAGATACGACAGCTGACCGGGATACGCCACGTACCACAGAGATGTTTGTACAGCGCCCTCAGGACGTCAGTGCACTTCTCGACTGGCTTTACGCACGCCCTGCCGACGACCCGCTCAGTGGTCGACTCAACGACGACGTCGCTCTCGCTGGGCACAGTTACGGTGGCTGGAATGTCTTTGCTACGGTCGGTGCCGATTACCGCGATGACGTGATTGATGCCTGTTTTACAGATAACAGCGGCTCCTTTTGCTCAAATATGACCGAGGCTTATGCTGATATTCTTAAAGCTGGATTCAAGGATGACCGTATCAAGGCACTTCTTCCGATGGCTCCAGGTAATGCGAGTCTAGTGGGCGAAAACGGTCTAGATAATGTAGATATTCCCATTTTGCTTATGACATCGACACTCGATCGAAATAACCCGAATGAAGTCGACGGCGATCCATACTGGACCGCGATGAAGCGCGATGATGCGCTTCGTGTGAATTACGATAAGGGTGGACATCACTCGTATATTCTGACGTGTGAGCTTAGCCCCGTGATCGCTTTTGAAAATGGTGGTGGATGCGAAGAGGCCAACACCGATTACCGTATCCTGCTTGAGGCGACCAACGTCTACTCGATGGCCTTTGTTCGATACCATCTCTTCGGCGATCAAAATATGCGCCCCATCCTCGAGGGTTCGGCCCCAACCTTCGAAGACGTCACGGTCATCCAAAAGTAAATGGTGAAAAGGTCTCTTCTCTAGACCTTCGTCCCCCCTCCTCTTGAATCGAGCGTTGCGGCACGTGGGCGACCAACCTACAACCGCAAAATCCTTCCCGCATGTAGATCAGGCCTACGTGAATGTCGCATTCGGGCTCAGATGAAACTCTTTTGCACCGACATGTAGTTGAGGCTTGTTCAAGACTCTGACCTGTCTATAGTTGTAGACCATGGAAGAAGCACCGCATCGAAGCTCGCCTCGTCTCTTGGTCTTCACTGATCTAGATGCGACGCTCCTCGATGATTCATACTCATGGGCACCGGCAATCAGCGCGATTGAGCGACTCAAGGGAGGCCAACACTGTCTTGTCTTGAGCTCGAGTAAGACGTTGGCCGAAATGCGCGCACTCGCGGTGGAACTGGAGCTAGACGCGCCACTGGTAGCAGAAAATGGTGCGACCATCGCCATTCCAGAGCGCAGCGCGTTGCTTGAGCCGTCTGATGAGGGCCCGGTCGACGATGGATTTGTGATCTCGACCCAAGGTGCATCTCGAACGGAGATTCTTCGGCTCGCGCATGACTTACGCGAGACCGAAGGCTACGCGTTTTCTGGTTTCGCAGATTGGGATGCTCAAAAAGTGGTCGACAGGACAGGCCTAAGCCTGCAGAGCGCAGCACTTGCCCTCGATAGACACGGTACTGAGCCGATTATCTGGGAAGACAGTCCTGAGCGTTGGGAGACCTTCTCGGCCATCTTGACTAGCAAAGGACTTAAGGCCGTCCGCGGAGGTCGCTTCATTCACCTTATGGGTGAAACGGATAAGGCGCGTGGACTTCAAGAGGTCGTGAGGCGGGTAAAGCTTCAGTTAGCCTGGCAGGATATGAAGGTCGTAGCGTTGGGCGATAGCCCAAACGATTTGGGGATGCTCTCCGCCGCGGATTTTGCGGTGGTGATTCCAAACACACACCACAAAGAGACTCTGCAGCCGAGTGCAGGTCACGTTATCTACGCCGAAGCGCTTGGGCCGATTGGCTGGAACAAATCG
>JAYYQC010000441.1:0-11014 GCA_036128675.1 Myxococcota bacterium
ACATTCAAGGTGAAACTATAGCCGAGGGTGTCTGATACTCGGACATCCATGAAATTCGCGACTGGGGGATCTGGAAGTGGAGTGACATCGAAGATTACCGCCTTAACGATGCCTACGTCTTGTCCGTCAGTCGGATAAAAGGGGCAGAGGTCGGGACCAGAATAGTTCAAAGCGGGGGTATAGCGCATGATGACTGGATCGGCGCTAATGAATCCGCAGGTTCCACCTTGGTCGGAGGGCCCGTTAAGAATGGATAGATCTGAAACATCGTTATCCACATCAGTCATCGGGATAACCACGTCAATCGAGGTATCTTCCTCCAGCGTCTGTGCATCTGAAGGTGGAGTAGCTACCGGAGGGTCGTTGACTGCAGTTGTATTTAAGCGAAGGTCAGCGCTAACTGATTCATAGGTGTTGGCGGTTCCAAGGTCTTGGATCTTGAACTGCAGGACTTGATTTCCAAAGTAATCAGCTTCTGGTGTGTAGCGAAATAAGTTTCGGTCGAGCTGTTCAACGGTACCGCTGACAGGGCCTACGACCATGGTAATGAGATAATCATCGTTATCGAATTCGTTTACAGCGGTGCCAAAGTCTATCGAGGTATCTTCATCCGTGACTACCTCGACGACAGCCAAAAATGGTGGGTCATCAACGCCGGTCATCGTGATGGTACCAACGATGGCGGTGGTGAACTGTTCATCACTCACGTCGAAGGAAAAGGTTGTTGTACCAAAAAAGTTCAAGCGTGGTGAGAATGTGGCTGTTGAACCATCTAAAGAGACCGTACCCTGAGTTGAATCAGAAGTAAGCGTGAAGGTGAGACCCGCCAGCGGGTCATCCAAATCATCCGGATCAGCGACAAAAAGGCCCAAATCAAAAGATACGTCCTGGTCTTCGGTTCCTGTGGCAACGCCATCAAGCTGACGGGGAGCATCGGGGACTGGATTGACGGTGACTGTAATCGTTGCTGGGTCCGAATATGCGCCACGTTCATCTTGGACGCGGTAGGTATAGGTATCTGTACCGTGGAAATCTGCGTCTGGGGTATATTTGGCGATGTTCGCCAAGAATGTGGCAGTGCCATGCGCAGGAGGATCAACCAACTCAACGACGAAGATTTGGTCGTCGTCTGGATCGGTGAGGGTGAGTTCGGCCTCGTTGTTCGCGCTGTCTTCGGTGATGGTCATCTCTGCATCAGACGCAGACGGATTGGAGTTCAACGTTGTGACGTTGATTGTGATTGTCGCATTTTCAGAAGGTTGACCGAGAGGATCGACGGCTCGAAATACAAGGGTATCGGTCTCGGTATTGGCATTTGGGGTGTAAGAGACAGAGGCCCGGCCCGAAAAGTTGTAGACGCCTTGGCTCGGCTCCACGAGCACTTCATAGTTGAGCTCGGGTTCTGCATGATCGGGGTCTGTTCCAGATAACACGAAGGAAAGGCTGCTGCCTGCGACAGCCTGGTAGGTAGCTTCGGCCGCGGTCGGGGCGTCGTTGATGGAGGTCACTTCTATGGTCACTTGAACCGGGGTTCCGGAGGTCTCCCCGTTTGCAGCCGCTTCAACGGTAAAGGCATCGAGGTCGCCATTCGCATGTTCGTCGGCTTGCCAGGTCCAGGTTTCGCCCGCGCTCAAGCTTTGACCGGCACTCACTGCACTACCGTCGCCGGCAGTCAGGGTACCACTGCTCAGCGCGTTCAATTGAAAGCTGATCGCGTCGCCATCATTATCGTTTTCGTCCGCGGCGGCGGCCAGCGTCGCATAACTAATCGAGAAGGGGGTATCCTCGAAGGCACCCGTGAGTTTCGTCACCGTCGTCAATGTTGGTGCGAGCGCGTGGATGCTTGTAGAGGGACTTCCATCTTGATGAAGAGATGGAGTGGTAGGCACATCGGCACAGCCCAATAGGCCCAAAGCCATCAGGAGGGTGACGGGATGCACGAGCTTGGTACGATTCATCTTACAAGAACCTTCACTGGACTGGCTGAGCTGCCCAGGTAAAACTACAGTTAACCTTACGCGATAGTACCGAAGCCCTAAATTTCAGATCAAGCTATACCTTCGCGCGGAAAGCTTTCTTTATGCGGTTTAGCTTATAGCGGCTCAGAGGCAGTCGCATGATTATTTAAGATCGCAGGTGAACTTTTGCGACTCTTGCTTGGAGCGGTGCTTGGAGCGACCTCAGCACCCGGTGTAGAGTCACGTGGTAGAATCCGAGAAGACGTGAGAGGCGACTGATTGTTATGAGACAACGCGTAAAGCTTGGTTGTGTTGGTATAGCTACAGTGTTGATCGTGAGTGGATGTGGGCAAAGTGAATCCCACACCGCGTCCGAGGCTTCATTGGAGCCCGCGGCTGTCCTGACCCAAGCGTCGGGAGCCGACTCCGACGGAGACGGTATTCTAGATAGTCAGGAGGCCCCGGGAGACAACGACTCGGATGGCCTCGATAATATCAACGATCCGGATGACGATAATGATGGCATTCCAACCGCCCGAGAGCTTGAAGCCTCGCTGCTTCTCGGGACACCAAACCCAGATGGCGACGGATTCTCAGCTTGGTATGATCCAGATTCGGACAACGACGGTCTTCGCGATGAAGAAGAGGGAGATGTGGATACGGATGGAGATTCGATTCCTGATTTCCTGGAAGCGGATGATGACGGAGATGGTCGCCTGACTGCGACGGAACTGGCCGACCAGTCTACCTTCGGTGCCGACATCGACGGCGATCTGATCCCAAACTACCTGGACGATGACTCCGACGGTGACACACTCGCCGATGCGGACGAGGTCTCAGGCGACGCCGACGGCAACGGTATCCCCAACTATCTTGACGACGATGATGATGGCGACGGTGTCTCGACTGCGGTCGAGGTGGCATTAACCAGCGCGGGAGATGACCCCGATGGCGACACTTTATCGAACTGGTATGATACCGACTCTGATGGTGATGGCCTCGCGGACGGTATTGAACAGTCTGGCGTCGTCGCGATTGATACCGATTCGGACGGCATCGCTGACTTTATCGACAGCGACGATGATGGCGATGGTATTCCGACAAGCTTGGAGCGCTCCGAGAGTCTATCGGTCGGCGATGTGGATGGCGACTCGATCGCTGCGTGGTTTGACGATGACTCCGATGGCGACGGCCAGCCCGATAGTGTCGAAGGAAGCGCGGATGTCGACAACGATGGGATCCGGAACTTTCTCGATACCGACGACGACAACGATTCTCTGGACACCATTGATGAAGTAGCCAACGGACTTGGGCTTAATACCGATGGCGACGACGATGGTCTTGCGGATTGGTACGACCAAGACTCCGATGGGGATGGCATTGGCGACAGTATCGAGGGCTTCGCGGACCGCAACGGCAATGGTGTTGCAGCGTTTGTCGATGCCACCGAAGCAGTGGATCCTTCATTTGATACAGACGGCGATAGTTTAGCTGATGGCGTAGAAATCGTCCTGGGTACCGAGATTGCGGCGGCTGACTCGGACGGGGACGGTATTGCCGATGCGGTTGAAACCAATGGTGGGAACGCTGTTAATACCGATGGGGATGGCCTGATTGATGCGCTGGATGAAGATTCGGATGATGATGGCGTCAGTGACCTCATTGAAGGCCTTCTCGACCCTTATGGTCGAGAGATTGGAATGTGGCGAAGCAGCGATGATGACGGTGATGGTATCCCGACCGCCGATGAAATTCAGGATGCTCTGATTCTCGGCACCGATGTGGATCAGGACGGCATTTTGAATTGGCTCGACCTTGATAGTGATGGCGATTCTATTCTCGATGCTGAAGAGGGGCTTGATGACCTCGATGCGGATGGCATCCCAGATTACCTCGACGCCATTGACTCGGTCGACCCACAAGCAGGTTCGGATACCGACCATGACGGGGATGGAATCATTACCTCCGATGAGTTTCTCAACGGGCTCAATCCTCTTAGCCCAGATACGGACAACGACGGGATTCCCGATGGCCTTGAGGGAATCGATGACAACGACGACGATGGCATCAGCGACGCTCTCGATCTCGACTCGGACAACGACGGACTCTCCGACGCGGTCGAAGGTGGTGAATTGGATAGCGACGGAGATGGCGTATTGGATTTTCGCGATGCTGATGACGACGGCGATGGCATCGATACGAAGGACGAAGCGGTTGGGCTCGCGAGTACCCGCGATTTAGATGGGGATGGGAGCCCTAACCATCTCGACACCGACGCCGATGGTGATGGTGAGGACGACGCGGACGAAGGCGTGGACGACGCGGATAACGACGGCATGCCAAACTTTCTCGATGCAAACGATGCGAGTGAGCCAGATGCGGACGATGACTCCGACGGTCTGAGTAATAGCCTTGAAGCACAGCTAGGGACCTGGGGAGCGCTCTTCGATTCCGACGGCGATGGGCTCTCGGATTCGATTGAGGTGGGTGGGGATCCCAATGCTCCTCGAAACTCTGATGACGACCCAATCATTGACGCGCTCGATGAGGACAGTGATAACGATACTTTGCCTGACGCTCAGGAAGGCCGTATCGACAGTGATGAAGATGGGCTCTTCAATTACCAAGACCCGGATGACGACAACGATTCGCTTCCCACACAGCTTGAGGTCTTGTTGACTGGTAACCTCGGTATGGATGTTGATGGTGACAGCCGAGCGAACTACCTAGACCTCGATGCCGATGGTGATGGGACCAATGACATTGATGAGCTTTTCGGAGATGTTGATGCGGATGGTATCCGCGACTTCTTAGATGCCGACGACACGAACGGTGCACAGAGCGACCAGGACGGCGATGGTATCAGCAGTGCTTTAGAATTTCTCTATGGCTCGAATCCAATTGTCGCAGATTCTGATAGCGATGGGTTATTGGACGGACAGGAAGTCGGCGATGATGCAAACAACCCTATCGACCGAGATGGTGATGGTATCGTTGACCTTTTCGACGAAGACGATGATGCCGACGGGATTGCGACGGCGACCGAAGTAGCTGATGCCACAATCGTGGGAACCGACGACATCGATGGCGATGGCACACCCAACTGGCACGATTTGGATTCGGACGGTGATGGACTGACCGACCAAGAAGAAGCCACCGCCGATGCGGATGGCGATGGCCTCTCGGATTACATCGACCTAGACTTCGATAATGACGGGGTTCAAGACGCCGACGATAATTGCCCTGATGTGAGCAATCCTGAGCAGACGGATTCGGACGGCGATCTTAAAGGCGATGCATGCGACCCACCGGAGTCAATCTGCGACGATGGCCTTGATGATGACGATGACAACGAAATCGACTGCGATGACCGGGATTGTTGGGAGGACCCAGTCTGCGAGGTACAGAGGTCGTCGCAAGGGTATGGACTTCGCTCTGGTTCGTCATGCTCGACTGGAGGGGGCGCTTCGCTTTGGCTTTTCATGGCATTGATGGCGCTCTTCTTCTTTTGGCGACGCCGAAGCGTGGCAGCACTAACGGTTCTGATCGCGTTTTCCATCGGCGGTAACCAGCAAGCATTCGCAGAAACTGACTCCCTGCCACTCGACCGTTATGAGACATTGCCGGGTTATGATCAGCATATCGGTAACGTCGAGACTGGAAGGCTCCTCGAACACTTGCAGTTTGGCTATGGCTTTGGACTCTATCTTGCCAATGGATTGACCTCGATCTCTTTACCCGATGGTACAGATGGTGATGCCAATCCAAACGTTCCCAACGAAGGGACGCTTGTCGGGGGCAGCCTTGGACTCCTTATGGGGGCCAATGTCGGGCTCTACGATTGGGTCGAACTCGGACTCGTGCTGCCGATGAGCGTATATTTCGATGTGGATGGAAGACCGGTTGGACGCCTCGATGACGAATTGAGCGGCCTGCGGGCCGGGGCAATGACTGGTCACTTGCGGGTAAGACTCTTACCGCCTGAGACTCTACCTGGGACCGATATTGCGGCCTCATTGGTCGTACGTTTCCCCAATGCTTCACCGGCGAGTCTCCGCGCGTGGGGCGACTTTGAGACAGCTCTTCCGCGCGTCGAGAATGCCTCGGTTACCGAGGAGGCTGTGATGGTGTGGGAGCCGCGTTTGGCAGCTTCGCATCAGTTCGGACTCTTTGAGGTGGCTGCGCACCTGGGCTATCAGCGTCACTCCGAACTGACCCTTTTCGACATGACGGTGAGCGACGAGATCAACTGGGGACTTGGTGCCGCAGTAGGACTCGAGGCCCTCGGTATGACCATCCATTCTACGGTGATTGGTCATCACGCTCTGGGGGACGGAAGCGCCGCATTTGGGCGGGATCCGATTGAGCTTGGTGCCGGCTTGACGCAGGAGCTCGACTCCGGGATGCGCATCTCTCTGGGAGCAAGCTTGGGCGCGGCGGGTAGTGTTGGTGTACCGAATTATCGGTTCTCAGCTGGCCTGGCTTATGATTTCTCGCTTGCAGTGCTCTTCCCAGACTTTACCGATTCCGATGGTGATGGTCTCCGCGACAGCGTCGATGGTTGTCCTTCGCAACCTGAGGACGAGGACGGGTTTGCCGATGAAGACGGTTGCCCTGAAGTCGACAACGACCTCGATGGCTTAGAAGATGCCGCAGACCAGTGTCCTGACCTTGCAGAAGATCTCGATGGTTTTGAAGACGCGGACGGTTGCCCAGATCCGGATAACGACAACGATAGTGTTTTGGATGACGTGGATGGTTGTAGCAGTGCCCCTGAAGACCTTGATGGCTTCGAGGATACCGATGGCTGCCCGGATCCAGACAATGACTTCGACGGTATTCTAGACGCGGTTGATAAGTGTCCAAGCGAGGTCGAGGATGTGGATGGCTTCGAAGATGAGGATGGCTGCCCCGAGCTCGATAATGACCGAGATGGTATTGCCGATTACCAAGACACTTGTCCGGATGATGCGACCAATCAGTGCGTAGCGGCTCGACAGGGTGAGATGATCAAGTTCTACGGCAAGATTGTCTTTGAAACGGGTAAGGCGAAGCTTCAGCAGTCGTCCATGGCGGTATTGGAAGCAGTGATTCAGGTTCTCGCTGTCTACAAGGACATCCGCATGGTTGAGATTCAAGGGCATACCGACAACATCGGTGGCTATGAATACAACAAACGGCTCTCTCGTCTTAGAGCAGAGGCAGTCCGTAGCTACTTGATTCAAAATGGTATCGAGCCAGAACGTCTGGTCGCTCGGGGGTACGGCGAAGACCGCAGCCTGAGGTCGAATGACCGGGAAGAAGGGCGTGCGGTAAACCGTCGGGTAGAATTCCATATTCTCGAAGTAGGAGAGTAAGCAGATGAGGCGCATAGGCTGGATACTTGGCTTTATGTTGAGCATGGGGCTCCCAAGCGCATTTGCGATGGAAGGGGGCGATTTTGCGCCACCTGTGGTTCTCTTAGACCACCAAGGCATCGAGAAAGCGCTTGACCTTGAAAGTGAGTCAAGCCTCTTGATCCTTTTCGAGGCCTGGAATCCGGCGGCTCTAAATGAGTACAGAGCTTGGACGCGTAGTGGAACGTTCGATGCGCTGGGGGAAATCAAGGCATATTGGACGAGTTATGGAGCTCTTCGGGAAATCGGAGAACGTGCCTTCGATGGCTCAATTCCTTCCACGCTCTTTTACGATCCGTATCTCGTTCTCTCGAAACGGTACCAGGTCGACAAGGGTGCTCGAACATACTTTCTTAAGCGGGGTAAAGTTGTGGGGGCCTTTAATGGGCTGCCCTCGGAAGCGGGACAATCGCTCTTGAGTCTTTTAAAGCGCGAGGGCTATCGCGGTGACTTTCCAACTGGAGAGCAGGTGGCCCCAAAGATACCAACGTTTTCTTTTGTTCGCTCTCCGGCGGGTAGTGCGGCGGGACAGGATTGGGGAGCCCTTGCTCGCTATATCACGAGCGCAAGCGAGCTACAGCTTAACGCTTCGATTGGGAAGAACCCTGCACAGTTTGAGGACGATATTGCGAACGGCAAGCTCGACGCTTTTAATGCAGGGCCGCTGCTCTGCTACAATTCGCTGAAACATTATGAACCGCTGGTCCTGGTCGAGCGCCGAGGACGGGCTTCGTATCATGGGATCGCGTTTTCATTACGAAACGGGCGGGTCAGCAGTTTCAAGAGCTTGAAAGGGAAAACTGTGGGGATGGTCTCACCATCGTCAACCTCGGGTGGTCTCTATCCTCAGCAGCTACTGCTTAAACAGGGGCTAAACCTCACCCGCGATATCCGAATTAAGTGGCTGGGAAGCCACAAGCGTGTTGCTCAGGCAGTGAAGAATCGTTGGGTTGATGCGGGTATGTGCTTCGAGGATTGCCGTGACCTTGTATGGAAATCAGCCGACGACAAGACGAAGTATACGCGCTTACTGGGCTTCACTGAGCAGATACCATCAGAAATGATTATGGTTCGGCGCGACCTCTCTCAGGCGGTCAAAGACCGTCTCTTGAGCCTAGTTGTCGAGGCGGCAAGTCGTGGAGATATTCTAGCTGAAATTTCACAAGGTGAGCCGCAGATCACCGGTTTTCGCGGTGTTGATGAGACCATCTTCGAAACGTTGGAGTCGGTGAAAACCAGCGTGGCGGGGGCCGCTCAGAACGGAAAGTAATCTTCTCCGTAAATCAATAATCCGCCTGAGTGTGCAGCGATGCTCATCGCGAGCATCGCCAGCGTTAATGTGAGTGCGGTAGCAAGCCCCTCAGGCCGTCGACGTCTAACCAACCAGGCTAGAGCGAGCAGTCCTGCGGATAGGAGCACCTGATTGCGGTGGTCTAGAATGGGCTCCATGACCTCAACAGCGCTTCCCGCGTATACAACCTCGGAAAAAAGTAGACCCGTTGCGATTGCAGGGACAAAGCTCACCATTGTCAGTGCCCAGAGACCAATGCGTGCCGTCTCAGAGAGAAAGGTTGGCTTCGCAACTAGGAGCCACTCGACCAAGAGAAGTAGGAGCAGCCAGGCAATCGGCATGTGCACAACCAAGGGGTGTAGATGGGAGACCTTCTCGGCCAGGGAGGCTTCATGTAGCTCAGGAGCCTCGATGACGGTCTCGATGACCACCTCTTCGACTTCTACGTCCTCAAAAAAGTCGTCTGTATTCGCATCCTCAGCAGCTGCGTCCGGTTGCGCATCCCCAGCCTTGTCATCTCCCACAACCGCAGCCGGCTGAGGGTCAGAGGACTCAGTCGTGTCTTCTACCGCAGCTGCTGGAGAGGTTGTGCCTAAAGCAAGACTGAAGAGGACTAGTTGGGCGATCTGCATCATCATAGTGGACACATACGCAAAGCCGCTGGTCTTGTCACTTTGTCTGCCGCGATGGCAGCTTGATTAGAAGTTGTTGTTTCGTCTCGTCGATGCGCGTCGCGAAGGTCTCGAGGTCTCGAGGAGCCGGGCCGCCTTGAACCTCTCCGTCGAGATTAAACGACGACTTGTGACATTTACAATCGAGTCGTTCCCTCATCGGATTAAAGCGCACCTTACACTTTTTATGGGTGCAGGTAGGGTTGAAAGCGCGCACTTTGTTCTGTGCATCGCGTACCAGGAGTACATCTTCACCACCGAGCCGTAGACTTACGCTTGTATTGGGTTGGGCGATAATCTGAAGGTCACCAAGCTTGATAGCCTTGATGATTGGTTGGGGTTTGGCGAAGGCTGGGAATCCAACCATGCCCAACGCAGCTGTCCCCGCGAGCGATTTCACGAAGTTACGTCGGTCGATAGACTCGATCTCTAGGGGTTGGTCATCGTCTTCCGCACACATCCCTGTAGGTTCCTCTCTTGCATAGGCTAGCCGATCGGCCAGTTGAGAACTAGATTAGACCTAGCTCGCTTGTACTAGATTAAGGATGCTGAAGGGTTTTGCAATTCTTACGGCTCTTCGGTTGGTTTTTCTGGTAGCCGGGGCTGCCATATGGAAAGAATGCGAGGGTCGTGGGTGAAAGGAAGCGCGCTTGATCATACCGATTGGAGATGAACCGAATCCGGAGGGACGCCCGGTTGTAACCTGGGCACTCTTGGGCCTGAACGCGCTGGTCTTTTTGCTGAGCTACCTTCAGCTCTCGAAGGTTGCTGCGCACCAGGTCGCCGATCCAGCAGCCTTTGCGCATTACTTAGAGACGATGGCGCGTGAGCTTCAGATCAACCCTCGGGCGCTCGCGCTCACCACAACCGGCTACGACCTCTTCATCTTTGAGTGGGGATTCCGGCCCGGCGAGCCCTCGATGGCAACGCTTCTCTCGTCGATGTTTATTCACGCAGACTGGAAACATCTCCTTGGTAATCTTCTGATTCTCTTCATCTTCGGCGACAACGTCGAGCATCGGCTCGGGCCTCGCATCTACCTTTTGGCCTATTTGGGCATGGGTGTATGTGCCACGCTCTTTTTCTCCGCGTTCTCGATGGGCTCGAATATTCCTCTAGTGGGAGCTTCGGGCGCGATTTCCGGCGTCTTAGGAATGTACTTCCTCTGGTTCCCTCTCAATCGTGTGAAGGTGTTCATCTGGTTCTTCTGGTTCATTCAGGTGCATTACTTGCCGGCGCGCATTGTCTTGGGGATTTATCTTTTTATCGACAATGTTCTTCCATTCCTCTTTGGAGGGCGCGGCGGCGGTGTGGCCCACGGAGCACACATCGGTGGATTTGTTGCGGGCCTCCTCGCGGCGCAGGCCATCCACAAATTCAATCTTTTTCGTTTTCGGGAGTCCGGTGCCGCTTCGGTCTGGGGACGTTCTGCCGATGCGGTTCATCTTGACGACTTTCGCTCCGCACTCCACGAGAAAAGTTGGGACGATCTTGTAAGCGCTTGGGGGAAGCTCTCTAGCCAGGAGATGGCTTCTATTGATGACTGGGAGTGGCTCGAAGCGGCCGACGGCCTGACCGAGGACGGTCGGTTCGAGACGGCCCTGGGTATCCTACAGCGCTTTATTGCCACCCGTTACCACAGCTCACTTTTGGCGCTTGCGCATTTACGTGCTGGGTTGATTCAGCTTCGGGGACTCC
>JAYYQC010000442.1:0-3964 GCA_036128675.1 Myxococcota bacterium
CTCCAGGCCCAGATGTCTCCGTCCTAAATCAACAATCGCTGGATCAAGCTCGACGCCATGTACCTCGATACCTGGATAGAGTTTCGCAAGCGCAGGGACCATCGTGCCGGCACCCAGTCCTAAGATCAGTGCGCGTTTTGGTTGGGTAGACCAGGCTTTGTGGGTTGAGAGCTTGGGTAGCTGATACCATACGTGGTGCGTCGACCGAGCTGCGGTGGCTGTATCGATGGACTGAGTTGAGTAGGGGCTTCCTAGGATGAGCTCTCTCACCGTACCATGCTTGCGTACTTCGAGGTGCCCGTAAACGGTCTCCTGAGCTTCGACCACATGCGGATTAGGACTGGGCTCGTAGAGATAGCTTGAAGAGCACAGAAGTAAGGCTGAGAGGGCTACAGAGAGTCTTGGATGGAGGAGAGCCGCCAAGCCAACAATGATGCTCATCGCGATGAGAAACGACGCTTGGACGCCTGCAAAGGGGATCAACACGGCTCCTCCGACCAGCGTGCCGAGGATCCCACCAACACTCGACAATCCAAAAATCTTGGCGCTGGACTGTCCGGGATGGGCTGTGTCACCGAAGAGACTCAGTAAGTATGGGCAGATCATGCCCATGAGCAATGCAGGTATCAGAGCCAATGCGTAAAAACCGATGAGTGCCAGCACCGCGAAAGGCGACGCTTCGGCGGGCGCTTGCGAGGTGCTCATTGCGAGGAGGGGACCACTTCCAATGCTCAGGAGGGTTTTGGCACTGATCTGAGTGATGAGCATCGTGATGCCAATGCCGACCAAAATACCGGCGAGCTCTTTGATGTTGCGATTGCGGTCGCCTCGCCAACCTCCCAAGAGATTTCCGATGAATAGCCCGAAGAGGATGAGGCTCATCGTCCCGGACCAAACGGTGAATGAGCTACCAATCCAAGGGGTTGCAAGTCGTACGACCAGAAGCTCATAGAGCATGACAACAAAGCCACTGAAGAGCGCGATCACGAGTGCACGTTTCATGCTGAGATCTCCAAGGGGAAGCGCTTAATGCGGTGTTGACCATAGAGATAGGTCACAATGAGTGTGGGCAGCGTGAGCAGATCTGTAAGGTCTGGTGTGTAGCGAAATGATTTCATCCAAGAGAACACATTCACCTCCATCAAGAACTCGAGATAGAAGTCCACAAAGGCGGGACTTGTCTGAAGCAGGGTAAAGACAAGTGCTGTAAAAGCGATCGTCACCCCAAGGGTACGGGTGGTCGGTACTGCGACGCATTTAATGCCACCAATTAGGGCAAGGAGAGCCTTCGCTCCGTTGAGGAGCGCCATGAGAAAGAACGGGAAGAAGATGAGCACCGCAACATCGCTGATTTTTCCCGTTAAAAAATTGGGGAAATCGCGTCTCAGCCACGCATCATTGATGCCCATCACCGCGAGCGCCCCTAGGCTCACGGGCGAGACAAAAGTAGCCCACGATAAGCTGACCGGCCCGCGATTAAAGTGGAAATGCGCCCAATGTTGCAGTGACATGATTGAAGTTTTATCCGACCGGGCGCATCCTCGCTAGCAAAGACAGGGATCTCCGGGAGAATAGGCCCGAGTCTCCATCCTGGTTCTCTTTAGGGTGGGTAGCCGAATGTTGCAACGGCGACAATCTTGCATTGAAAATACTGGCTCGGTTAGAGTTCCACAATGAAGTCGTTGATGGATATTATTGGTTCAAGTCTGGATTCAATCGTTCTTTTTGACATCGGAGCTATGGATGAAGGCGGGAACCGATTTCAGCCCCTCTACGATTCGGGCATTCTGACGGTTGTAGGATTTGAACCCGATAGAGACGCTCTCGAAGCACTGGAGGCAAAGGCCCGTGTCAATCACCGTTACCATTCCTATTGTTTAGGTGACGGAGAGGTCGGAACGCTCCATCTGACCGCTTATCCGGGATGCTCCTCCCTTTACGAGCCGAATCCTGAGGTCGTCGATTTATTTACACCAATGGGAACCGAACGCGGCTCCAACTTTCATGTCAAAGAGAAAGTGCAGATTGAGACAACCCGACTCGATGATATTCAGGAACTTGAGGCACCCGATATTCTCAAGCTCGACATTCAAGGGGCTGAGTTAGATGTACTTCGTCACGGTGTAAAGACACTCGAAAGTGCCCTGATCATTGAGTCGGAGGTCGAGTTTCTTGAGCTCTACAAGGGACAACCACTTTTTGGAGATGTGCAGGTCTTTATGCGCGAGCAGGGCTTCGTCCTTCATAAGTTCGTGGACGTTGTCGGGCGGGGGATTCGACCCTTCCAGTTGGGGGACAACCGTCACGCACCCATCAGTCAGCTGATTTGGGCAGATGCAGTGTTTATTCGCGACTTTTCCGCACTCGAAAACTACTCCTCCGATGGCCTTTTAAAGGCGGCATTGGTGCTCTACGACGTCTATGCATCATTCGATTTGGTTTTCTTGCTTCTTAAAGAATACGACCGCCGCGAAGGAACGGAGTTCTCGAAGGCTTACTGGGAGAAGGTGTCAGATGAATCACTTCCACCGGTACAGTTTATGTCCATTAAGGACTACATCTAATCCTAGCCTACGGTCGTTTTCGTCCCTCTAAGATTTTGAGGAAGCTCCGGGTCGCGATTTCATCGCGAGTCAGACCCGTCCGTGGAATATCCTCGGCGTCAACAGCACCGCAGCTGAGGCCCCGAAGAAAATAGTTTAGAAGTCCTTGTCCGGTGGCCGCATCATCGAAAACATCGCCAACGAGTGTCGCCCGTGCGGCTTGTTCGACAAAGTTTTTTAGGCGGACGGCGGTTGCTTCAAAGCCCTCGAGGAAAAACGCATAGGTCGTAAAATAACGAATGGGCAGCTGGGCGGGATGCAGATCCCAGCCTTGGTAGATCCCGGAGGCAAGCGATTGCTCGATGTGGCGCGCGCTCAGTCGCCAAGCATCGTAGATAACCGCTTCGTTTTCGGCCTGCTCAGCATCTGTGAGCGGGCTCTCTTTTCCTTTGTGGGGGCCAACCGGCATGACATTGGTGGCTCCATCCGAGAGAAATACCCCGGTGGCGGCTAAGCTGTTCTGCATGAACCACTTCGCAATGGTGCATGAGTCATGGGCCATTGTTTGATGATGCGCGGTGATATCGCAGGCTGCAGTGTAATCGTAGGTGCCAAAGTGCACGCCGCGGCATCGACCCTTGGCAGCTTTGACGAGCTCAGGAAGCAACACTCTACCGTCGGGGCCAAGAAAGGTTCCGGGTAGCTCTGCCATGAGCTCGAGTTCAAGCGTACCTACTTCGAGGTTATGTTTGTTCTCAAGCCACTCAAGGGCTTCGACCAGGATATCAACTTGGAGGGTTGCATTCACCTTGGGGAGTGTCACGACAAAGCCGCTTGGGAGAAGCCCACCACTCTTGTTCAGAAGCGCACTGATAAAGAGCTCAAGCGTCCTTAAGCCCCTCGCTGCGGTATCGCCCGCCAAGGACTTGATTCGAATCCCGATAAAAGGAGGAAGCGATTTTTCTTGAAGACCGCGCGCAACCTCGGCCGCAGCAGAGTCACAGGTTGCGTCTTCCTCTTCATCGCTTCGGTAACCATAGCCGACCTCGAAATCGATGCGAAAGGATTCGACCGGCTCTGATTCGCACTTAGCGACCATTAGCTCGTAAGCAGTCTTGACGACCCATAGATTACGGTCTTCACGTCGTAGAGTTTCGTCACTTTGGGTGGCGAGACGGTCAAATTCTGCTTCGTCGAGTGTGTTCCATCGACTGTCGCCACCATAACGCAGTGCCCGTGCCATTGAGAGCGGATGGGGGGCATACTCTTTGATGGTCTTGAGTGCGCCTCGACCCAGTTTTTGTGCAAGCTCGGCCTTAAAGAGATGTGCACCACCATAGACGACGTGGGTTGGCTGGCGTTCGCCTGAGTCGCCTGGGAATGCTGCAGCGAGTACCTAATTTTAATCACTCAATTCATAA
>JAYYQC010000443.1:0-2038 GCA_036128675.1 Myxococcota bacterium
GGGGTTTGAGCGATTGGTGCCATCGGCTCACGGGCTGTCGTTGGCACTGAGAACATGTCGCGTATTGAGGGTCGCGCCGCGAGGTCCACCAGCAGCGTCCGCTTACCCCTCTGAGCCAGTCCAAGAGCAATACCAGCGGCACAGGTGGATTTCCCGACCCCCCCTTTACCGGTAACTAAAATGAGCTCTTGTTGGTCCCAATGCGACATCACGAAAATAGACCGCGCTTCTTGGCTTTCATTTCACCAAACTCTTCCAATAGCTTTCGTTGCTTTGAAGAAAGCGAGGTCGGAATCTTAACGCGGCAGATCACATGTAAATCGCCCCGACCATTGCCTCGAAGATGCGGTACCCCTTTTCGCTTGAGGGTGATGACATCGTTGGGTTGGGTCCCGGCTGGAATCTCTGCGGTTTCCGTTCCTTCAAGCCCCTCAAAAGTAATATCCGCGCCAAGCGCGGCTTGGACCATGGATACATCGAGTTCCATGTAAAGGTGCTCATTTTCGCGTTGGATGACCTCATGCTGACGCACCCGGATACGAATATAGAGGTCGCCAGCAGGGCCGCCTAAAGTCCCCGGCTCGCCGTGACCGCTGTACCGAAGCTGCATCCCATCATCGAAACCAGCAGGAACCTTTACGTTGAGTTCTTTGGTTTCGAGTTGAAGCCCGCCGCCGTGACAGTCAGGGCACGGGTTCGTATGTCGTTTTCCCTTACCATTACAATCAGGGCAGGTTGATGAGATGTAGAACATCCCTTGACCTTGCATAACCTGACCACGCCCCTGACAGGTCCCACAGATTTCTGGCTGCGACCCATCTTTGCCGCCTGTCCCTTTGCACGAAGTACACGAAACGCGTTGTTCAACCTCAATGGTCTGCTCGGTACCGAAAACCGCGTCCTTGAAGTCGACCACGACGTCGACGCGCATGTCTGAGCCACGCTGTGGGCCACCTCGCCGACCACGACGACGGCCTCCGCCCATTCCAAAAAGGTCGCCGAAAATATCCCCGAAAGATGAAAAAATGTCTTCGACACCGGCACCCGAGAAGCCCGAGAAGCCCTGATTACGCAGGCCATCGTGGCCATAACGGTCGTAAACTTGGCGCTTGCTGTCGTCTGAGAGCACTTCGTAAGCTTCGGAGGCTTCTTTAAACTTACCCTCAGCTTCTTCACTGTCGTTGCGATCGGGGTGATATTGAAGAGCGAGCTTGCGGTAGGCCTTTTTTATCTGTCCGGCGTCAGCGTCTTTGCCGATGCCTAAGACCTCATAATAATCGCGTTGAGCCATGGCTTGTAACTACCTTATCCTGAATTTCATAAGGGCTCTGCCCACGCTAATGTAGGCGCTGCGAGCCGAATGTCATTGGCTATGATGCGGCGTAACATAACCGTGCTAAGAGCTAAAGGGTGAAAGTGCCTCTGTCCGGCTCTCCGACAACTCACAAAAGAGCAGTGTCCCACCAACGGTAGCCAATGGGAGCAGGACAATGTTGACCCCCGGAATCCAGAGTAGAATCGCTGCGGCTGCCCCTAAACCCAGTGTTCGCCAGCGATACTGCCACACGATACGCCAACGGGACCAATAACCGACCTCCCGCCTCGAGAGCGGTAAGCCGACAAACTCATGAGCCAGCAACCAATTCGTGACGAAGAAACTGCCTAATCCAGCGACCGTCGTCCCTAGCCCAGGAATCCAACCAATCAGAAAAAGGGGGATGTGTGTGACCGCTAGAACCAGGAGCCCCCAAAAGAGGTCCGCGAGTGCAATCGCCACACTTCGAGCGACCGAGCCTGCGGTCAGGGGTGTTTCAGGTGTCGAAATCTCATTGATTTCAACCTTTTGAGAAAGAGTATCGAGAAACGGGCTGGCAACCGCCTGACCAATGAGCACCAAGGTTAGGAAGCCCAGCGCAAGTGATGCCGGGAAAAGAAGCACCCACAGAATGACGCTGATGACTTGCGCAAGGGCCTGGCCAAGCCAAGCAAACCAGGTCCATCCGCCCAGTGCACCCGTGATCGACGCTGTAAGCTCGGT
>JAYYQC010000444.1:0-11616 GCA_036128675.1 Myxococcota bacterium
CTACAAAAAATCCGGCCATATCATCATTTGAATCATGCACGACGATCGACAAAAAGGGGTCGATCTTCTTCGTTACCTTCTCATCATAGACACTGTGAAAAGTCTCATAAGGAATCGGCACAAAACCCAGATTATCCTCCCAGGTCGCCTGAAAAATAGGAAAAATCCGCTTTCGATTCTCGAGCCAATACTCGGGTGTCATCACCAACGCATTTAACCCCGCCTGATTCAGCTTCGCCTCCGTTGCAGCTCCGATTTTTTCGAATGCCGGAAAAGCGTAATCGTTGGGGCGAAGCGAGAGGTATGATTCTCGCAGCTCGAAGCCCAGGTCTTCCAGGACCGTCCGATAATAGGGAGGGTTATAGCACTCGCCTGGAAATGGCGGCTCATCCAAGAATCCCTCGATCCGGATCCGATAAGCATAATAGGTTGAAAAATTAATTGGGCCATAGAGTCGCTTAGCACCGTGGTCGCGCGCCCAGCTGGCAGCGAAATCCAACACCGACCGATGCGCGTCCAAGGTATTGGCCCCTTCCCAATAACCAAAAACCGCTGCAGAGCCTCCATCCATTTTAAGATTTGGGTCAAAGAAGACACCTGCACGTGCCTCCTCACCAAACCCGCAAATCACCCAATCAATCGCTTCACCGTACGCGTGCTGGGGGGAGAACATCCAACGGACAACCGCTTCGTCTTCCATCGGCCAATGGGGGTCATTCGCATAGACATTGCGCGCGGTTGTAAAGAACTCTTGGGGTAAAGCATCGCCCTTTTTCGAGGTCCAAAGCGACATGACATCCTCCCGGGCTGACGCTAGATGATTTCATCTAGGTGAAAAGCCGAATAGAAAAACGCACGGTCATGCTCCCAGAGTGCCTTGGCCTCCGATTCGTTCGGCTTTAAGACGTCGAATAAACTCTCGGAGCATTTACGGTCGACCAATAGGTTCCAATACGCGAGGCGTCCCCCTTTGCGCATGCCGGTTGCGAGGGTTCGCATAAACCCCTCGGTCTGCTCTTCGGATAGGTATTCAAAGAGGTCCGAAAGATTGGCCTTGCTATAGTGCCCCTGCTCATGGTCATCGATGCATGCATCAAGGCCCTTTGTCACAACATGAAACCGCGGCATCAGCGCTTTAAGTTTTTCAAAGTTGGAGGGTTTGAGATAAGCGGGACCATGGTTCAGATCCCGGTACTCAGAGAGCATTAAGAACTCCATATAGAAGTTGTGTCGAGTTGGTAGGTCGGTACAGACGAACTTGAACCGGTCGTAAAAGTACTGCCCAACATCCTTGACCTCAACAAACTTAAACTGAGATTCGTCTCGCCCATGCTCAGCAATCATGTCTCGGCTTGTATACTGCTTGAAGGTCTGCACGAAGTTGGGCTCTGCAAAAACCTTCTGAAAGAATTCTTCCTGGTAGTCTCCTCCATCTTGCGCGAGGAACTTGGTCATCATCTCATCGGAGACCAATGGCTTAATGAACTTCTCCTGAAAAACCCGAAAGTACTTCTCTAGACGTCCACAATGCACCAAGCCATAGTCCAAAAGTGCGAGATTATTATCCCAAAATCCACGAGCATCATCCGGTAGATCTTCCTTCACTTTATCGTAAACCGATTGGATAGAATGCTCCTTACGTACGCCCATCAAGCTAACGAATTCGGAATGAGACAAGTTTATATAACCAGCCTTCTTCAGGTGGCAGATCGCAGTCTGAGATGGATTGAGATCGACTGCCGTAACGCTCGCAGGCTCCTCTAAGAGCATTGCCAAAGCATTACAGCCGGCACTCGCAATCGACAAAATGTGGTCATCCGGCTTAATCTTCAGCCCTTCGCTTAGGAGTTTGTAGTCTTCCCAAACCTGGGAATATCGAATGATGCCCTCTTGAAGGACGGAGTTAATTTCGCGTTCGTTGCTCATACCGGTAACCCTTTCACATCGCATTTTTGGAGCCGACTCAAGCGCCTAACACTCCGCACGACACGCTCGAGAAACTTATAATTTCTGAAAGTATGGGACATCAGGTAAATCGTGACGCGGGTCATCGAGTAATGTCGCAAGGTCAGGTTAAAACCTTGCATCCAAGCTTCAGCCGCTATCGGTTCACCTGAAGCTTCTTCCAACTTGACTCGGTGACGCTCAATAAATTCCAGAAGCTCTTGGTCTGAATACTGTTCGAGTTCCATGAAGGATAGAAATTCTGCCAAGTCACGCTGGGGGACATCAACCGTCGCCAGCTCCCAGTCGTAGGCACAAAGCGTCAGCTCGCCATCCTCTGATCTCCGAAAACCGATATTTCGCGGATTCATATCATTGTGAACCATGGACCTAGGCATTTTTTCCAGCTCAGGCCACCACTCTCCAAGTTGATGAACTCGGCTCATTACCCGCTGCTTATCGTCTACCTCAAACCAGTCTGGAAACTCCTCTGCGGCATGGTCGATTAAAGCCCTCCACAAGGGTGTTAATTCCACCATCCTCTCTGTGCTCATCACCTCACCAAACCACGGAACCATGCGCATCTCTTCCTCTCGGCCGAGCGAAGAGGCATGAATCTCCGCCATGCCGTCAATCGCGGCCTCAATATGCGCTCTGGTCCAACCCGAAACATCATCGGCGGTGTTCATCAATTCGAGGCTGCTCAAATCCTCCATCACGATAACGAAGGCTTCACGGTCGAGATTTTTGTGGCAATCAAAAGTAACTGGCATATGACGCTTCAGCAGCGGATGAGGTACCGTATACATACCCAGCTCACGTACATGACAGCTACTCAACCCGTACATGTCCTTGTACTTATCATGGTATGCTGCCAGCTTACCGCCACACATCTGCGCAACGGTGTTCGCCACATGAATCACCTCTTTATCCGTGGGCTTAAACTTAACGACAACCTTGGTTTCGTGTTCACTACCGTCGCTCTTGCGGTAACGGATTAGACGTGGCTCAAGCCCAAGCTTCTTTTCCATCTGGCGTGATGTGAGTTCAGTGATAATACTGCTACCCATCTCGATTTGAGATTCTTCGACCGCCAAGACTTCGAGTTCACGGTCTTCAAGGATCCGCTGAAAACCGCGCTCGAAGAATTTCGGAACTAGGTCCTTTTCGGTAAACCACTCCACCGGACGGTTCCGCCCTAAGCGATCATGCGCGGCGGCGAACTGGCCGCTGGCCATAGCCGACGCAGTCGAGAGGTCAAGCGCGAGACAAAACCCTGCGACGATTTCAGCCAATCGTCCCGAACGGTGTGCACCTTTACAGTTCATGAGTTTGAGATAATCCGCCTGCATCGGAAGGTTGGTCCCCCCACCAACGGTCCCAACAACTAAAGCTGGTAAATCGAGTGTCACATAGAGGCCTTCCTCGGATGCTTTCATCGAGAGGTGCCCAAGACTCGATTCGTGGACACAGGCGATATCTTGACCGCATGCCGTAAACATCGCAGCGATGACATTGGCGATATTCACGTTGTAGCCAATCATTCCGATGCTCATACCACCGGTCATCGCGACATAATGACTTTCCATCATCTGTTGAGCACTGACCTTCAAAACATGCTCGAGTGTATGATTATCGAGAAGAGCTTCAGCGGTAGCACGCGTTCCCCGCCCCTGAATCAGCGACTTAAAGTTCACCTTCTTGTCGCCACTCATATTTCCGTCAACCATGAAACAGTCGACGCGGATCTCGGGAAAGTGACGCATCTGGTCATTGATCCACTGACACGCCTTCCAAGTGCAGGAGGTCGTCATATTCTGGCCGGCAGCATCTCCGGTCTCATACGTAAACGTGACATTTAAGCGATTACCGACCTGGTCTGGCATCACCTGAATCAACCGTGCATGTCGCGAAACAAGACGGACCTGTGATTCAATCTCAGCGAAATGGTCGCTGATCCACTGGCGAAGTTTGCTGGCACTCTCACTCGAATCCAACACGAAGAGCGGAACCCTCAACATCACTTGACGGAGGATGCGAGTAGTTACCCCACCCGCTCGAGTCAAAGCTGTCGCCCCTCGCGTGCACGAAGCAACCAACGCACCTTCTGTGGTTGCGAGAGGAGCATACACGTGCCCGATCACATTTTGACCATTGAACCAAAGCGGGCCCGCAACGCCCACCGGGATCTCAACCGAACCGACGAGGTTTTCGATATTACCAGTGAGTCGCTCCGGTTCGAGACCACACGCATCGAGGGTTGGCAGCTTTTCGGCGGTCTGTTCTCGTAGGAAGTCGAGCCGCTCTGCACGAGCCGCAGCCGAGTAATGACCTCGGCCTGGGATAATGGGCGACTTCTCCGGGCGTTCAATCGGAGAAGCTGTGGCGCGACTTAAATTGGTTAACTCATGACAGACCCGCCAAAGTGAGATCCGGGTGTCTTCATCCTCACCCTCAACCCCTAACTCAATCTGACCGTCGTCCATCAATTCGACTCGGCGCACAATCAAGCGTCCAAGCTCATGTCGGGACATTGCAGTCCCGATCACCGTATTCATCAGCAACGAACCAACGGTCGGTATGACGTCCTTCTGATCCTCGCCTATTCCAATGCCAAGTCCAACCTCGGAGAGGTCGAGTACTTTTGCAATGCATGGACCTGAGGAGAGTGTCATCTCTAGATATGCACTTTTAAGACCCCCGAATGCCTCATCAGTGTCTCGAATATCTAAGCGAACTTTTGAACGTTCCGAAGACGGTAACATCGATCACCCCCAATGGTAGTGTGCCGGAGATATTGATGGGCACCTCATGAGCATACTCCCGCCCGGGAAGTCGATACAAACCCAGAGAACACTCGTGCCGAAAGTTCTTGAGCCGTACCATCCGACCAAGGATGATAAGTCTACGAGGAATGCATGACGCTTGAATCTGGAAACATATCAGAACTGCTTTTCGACCAGGCTGCAGCTCAACCTGACAAGCTGGCCATCGTGATCCCACACGATCTTGAAGCGCGTCCCTGGTGTCGGAATGAGACCTACACCTTCGCCTCCCTCGACCTCTTCACAAGGACCTTGATGGCTGGACTACGCGCTCAAAATTTAGGGCCTGGCGACCGAATTCTCGTTCTTTTTCCCGTTTCTGGCGAGCTCTATGCCCTCTGCACGGCCATTTATGCCATCGGAGCCGTCGCGGTACTTATTGATCCCGGCATGGGGGCCAAGCGCATCCGGCAAGCCCTGGATACGGCATCACCCAAGGCGGTCATCAGCATCAAAGCACTTTTGAAGTTTCGATGGCTCATACCCGAGCTCCGCAAAATCCCGATCAAGGTATCGATGGATTCCAGCGGCTGGGGGGTGAAACACTTCAATGAGCTCGAAAGTCATGGCGTCGCTTCGAGCGATTCTCTCGTATCACGCGCTGGCGTCGACCAAGCACTCATCACATTTACCTCAGGGAGTACCGGCCGTCCCAAAGGTGCCGATCGACACCATGCCTTCCTCTGGGAACAGCACTCCGCGCTGAAATTGGCCTATCCGCCCATCGACGGGCAGATCGACATGACTTGTCTACCGGTTGTGGCGTTCCACAATCTCTCGGTTGGTAATACAACCATCATGCCGGACGCTGATATCGCCCGTCCGGGGACCGCCGACCCTGCCAAGGTCTACAAGCAGCTCGCGGAACACGACGTAAACAGTCTCACCGCATCGCCGGCCTTTCTGAGCCGGATCGTCGATTACATGCATGAGAACAAACTCGAACTTCCCAAGATGAGACAGCTCCTTGTGGGTGGAGCACCGGTTCCACTAAGCCTGCAACAGCGCATCAAATCGGCCCTACCCGAGTGCACCTGCTATGTGATTTACGGGTCGACCGAGGCTGAGCCTATTGCCCACTACGAGATGAAGCTGGGAGAAGAGAGCCAGCCGGCTTTCGTGGGCGGGCACCCTGCCGACTTTATCGACGTTAAAATCATCGACCTACCTTTGGAACCCATCCCGCACGGAACCAGCCTCGAGGGCCTCCCCCACAGCGAGGTCGGCGAAGTCATTGTCAGCGGCGACCATGTCAACAAGGGTTACATCGACAACGAGCAAGCAAACCGCGAGAATAAAATAAAAGACGATGCGGGCATCATCTGGCATCGGACCGGCGACCGAGGCTACTTTGACGAGCACGGTACCATCTGGCTGGTTGGACGAAGCTCCGACGTTGTGACCCACCAGGGGAAACGTTACGATCCGTTTCCATTGGAGAGCGCTCTGGTTGAGACGACCGCACTCCGTGAAGTGGCCCTGGTGCAGACACCCAACGGGGGTGCCCTGGTGATGGCTCCTCATCAGACCGGGCGAGACGCCCACGAGGCCATTCAAGCCTGTCTAGCCAAGTACGACTTGGGCGACCTACCTTGTTTCACGATGGACCAGGTCCCCATGGACGGACGCCACAACAGCAAGGTCGATCGCCCCCTCTTGAGACAGCTCTTTGCAAAGCCCTCATGGTGGCGTAAGAGCCCTTTCCAGCCGCTTGACGCTTGACAGAGGTCACTTGCTCGCATTGGATTTAAAGATGGGAAACGCTTATCAGCCACGCCATACCATCATCGCCACAGCCTTCGCTCTGACCGTCCTTGCTGCCTGTGGCGGCACCCCTGACACTACGGATAGCTCAAATGAGAATCCCAGTGTTGCCACATCTGGCAATGACGCACCCAATGGTTCGGTCAATGACTCCGACAACCCCGCACCTGAAAACGCCGTGGAGCCTCTCGCCTGTGCGACCGATAGCTTTGATTTAGACCACGGCAATCAGCTCTTTCGATTCATCTTTCTCTACGACGATAAGCGACGGCTGATCACGACCGAGACGACCCGGGTTGCCGACAACTACACGTGGCTCTCCAAGAATTCCGTCTACCGAGCCGACGACCGCGCCAGCGAAACATGGGAGTTCAGCGACACAGAAGTGCTGCTGAGTCGTTCTGAGAGCACCTACACCGCTGCCGGCGCTCTGAAGACGAAGCAAAACTTTGATGCGAGCAACACCCTCAACTCGACCGAAGACTTGTCCTACAACGGAGATAGTTTCCTTATCGAGCACCGCATCGACTACATTCAAATCGATGCAAGCAGTACCGTGACCTACGAATACGACGCGTTATCGCGCCTAACCAAAGTCATCTCTGAAGGACTTATGGGCACAACTACAACGCTCTATACGTATGACGACAACGACCGGCTGATTCGCTACGAAATCTCGAGTCATAATGCGACATCAACCTACGATATGGCGTATGCCTTAGACTCTCAGGGTCGGATTATCGAGTCGAGAGTGATTGAGGCGGAGGTCCTCATCAGCCGAACTAAGTTCAAATTCATCGGTCCCCTTCTAGCCGCAGTAGAATCCTACCAAGGACAAGATACCTTGGTCTCTCGCACCTATTATCTCTGCGATGG
Organism: Myxococcota bacterium; assembly: GCA_036128675.1. GTDB lineage: Bacteria > Myxococcota > XYA12-FULL-58-9 > XYA12-FULL-58-9 > JABJBS01 > JAYYQC01. The sequence continues at coordinate 7,410 of JAYYQC010000444.1, forward strand.
GTTGCCGTCACTCTGAGCGGTGGATTCGAGCAGGGAGAGGACGTCCTGCAGAAATCGCTCGGTATCCCAAGAATCATCCAACGTCGCTCCAAGTCGGACCACCACCAAATCTTCCTCTGGAAGCATCGCTACAAGCTGGTCATTGTGCCCTCGAAAGAAGACAAACGCGCGCGGCAGAGACGGAAAAAGCCGATCGGAGGGGTCGGCTGCACTGCCAGCATTGAGCCACGTATGAAAGCCATATTTCCCCTGTGGTGCATTACTCACCGGTTGGGCCATCGCGGTGAGCCAGTCCTCGGGTACTAGGCGCATACCGTCCACCGTCCCATCGCTCAAAAAGAACGCTCCGAGCTTCAGCCAATCCTGAGCCGAGGCATACATGTAGCTTGAGCCAACCAAAACGCCAGAAGGGTCGGCCTCAATGAAGGCCGTGGATAGATTTAAAGGCGCAAAGAGCTTCGCCTCAATCCAAGCCCTTGTACCTACCAAGTCGCCACCAACGCGGTCGTGCAAGAGGCGAGCCACGAGATTGCTTGTACCACTGGAATATTCCCAATGACTCCCAGGCGGGAATTCGAGTTCTTTATTCATCGCAAATTGCGAAAAGCTTGCAGAGCCGTAGAGCATCTCAGTCGCATCCTCAAGCGGCGCATACACTTCAGAAAACGCCAAGCCTGAGCGCATCTCAAGGAGCTGCCGAAGGGTTATATCGGCCCGCGCATCACCGCTAGACCGCCACGGCTCAAAGAGCCCAGTCTCGTCGAGATTCGCCCGCCCCTCCTGAACCAGCGCTCCAACCAATATCCCAAGGACGGATTTCGTCATCGACCATCCCAAGAGCGGTGTATCAGCACCAATGCCTTCGCCATAACCCTCGGCGAGGAGTTTTCCTCGATGCGACACAAGGATGGCTTTGGTGGTTCTCAAAGACGTCTGAGTCGGCTCGTCCAAATATGTGTTCAGAAAATTGACCCAACGCGTATCCGCCCCTTTCCGCAGGCCGGTCACCGGATTTGCCGACGCCGGTTTCAGGCGACGGTAGGTTTCGGCCTGAGTCCGAAGCGCCTCGGCCGTCGTATTCACCAAGAGGGTACAGCCGAACCCTGGTCGATGAACCGCTCGCATGGCACCGAGGCCAAGTATTGAGCGCGCCTCAACCGAGCGCTGCGTCGCATCGATTTCGTAGGTCGCCATCGCGAAGAGCGGATGTTCCGGAGCAACCTCTCGGTTAAATATCGTACGAGCATCCTCGCCCTGCTCGAAGATGGCCGTGCAGAGATACCGTGCGGCGAAACCGGTTCCAATTGGCAGTGCATTCAGGACGAAATAGGCTCCATATCCCACCCCCAAAATCAGCAAACATCCAATCAGATTCTTCATAAGCTTCCACTTTCATCCCAGTCTAGTTTGGCGAAAGAATCGCACAGACACCTCGTCTCGACTATACTTTCGAGGAACATCTCTATTACGGGTTGCCAGCATGAAGGCCAAGGTCATCTACAAGAGTCGTATTCCTCGCCTTTTTTCGCTCTTTATGCCCGTCTCCGCGGTCACGCTCTGGCCCTTTATCTTTGTACGCGAGGAGCGCCCCTGCGCGACGCTCCTTCAGCATGAGCTTATCCATATCAAGCAAGCCAACGAGCTGGGTGTGATTGGGTTCTACGCACTCTATCTTTTCGACTGGCTCAAAGCCCTCTGGATCTACCGTAGCCCTGAGCAAGCCTACCGCCGCATCCGCTTCGAGCAGGAGGCTTACCATCATCAAGATGAGCCAAACTATCTCACCGAGCGTCCACCTCACGCTTGGCGCAACTTCAGACTTTAGAGTCTTGCCTTCTCTGCCACATCACGGCAGATACGCCTCATGAGTATCACTAAGCAAGAAGTCGAAGCAGCACAGGCCTCTTGGGGCGCTGGCATCATCCGTATTGGCAAGGCACACAGTGAAGGCGGCGACTACGTCGGGGCCGCACAAGAGCATCTGAAGACGCTCTATGGGTATCACCTAGGCGATGTCGTGTTTAAGCCAACCTTAGCCGCCGAGGCGCAGTTCCGTAACGATGTTGAAGGGGCACTCTCCTACTTTGTCGGCGGGAACGAAAAATACGCTGAGGATGGTGGCTTTGCCATCAAGGGCTGGACCGCGGTCAGGTTCGAGAACTGTGGTATCCTCTGCCAAGAGAGCACCGCTCAAGCGATGGGCAACTACTTCTTTACCGGACCTGATGGCAGCATCACGAAGGTAGAGTATTCCTTTGGATATATCCGAGATGATTCAGGGAATCTCATCATCAACCTTCACCATTCCTCGCTACCTTACGCGGGCTGAGCTGTCAGTCCCCGTATCAAAAAGCATCGTTGGTAATGGCGGAGGCGTGGCCACCGTAAAGCCATGGACTTCCTCCATGAACGCCGCGTCGTACCCGAAGTAGCTAAGGCTCTGGTCTTGCATAAGCGTCGCAAAACCTTCCATGGGGGCTTCGCCCTCGAGCGTCATAATGACCACATCACCATAGGGTGACTCCTGCAGAAACGAACGCTCACGGACTCCAGCATCTAAGCGGGACTTCTCCAAGACCGAGCGCATTGGCTCTGCCTTCAGCCGTGCCATCATCTTCAGGAATTTAGGCTTCTTGCCCTTCAATATCGGGAGAGAGAGCGCCACGATTGCCATATTGAGTCCTCCAAGAGCGGGACTCGGTCAGATCAGGCCGAAAGTACAGTGAGGGAACCCCGTAATTTGGTTCGAGCACTTACGCAGCGACCGGTTGCTCACTCTCGGTTCGGGCCAAGCGGTCTCGCGAAGCGTGCGCCGCAGGCAGCCAGCGGCCTGTGAAGAGCCGATGTCCGAGAATGGCCGCCGAGAGGAAAACCTCCAACGAGAGGCCAAGCCAGCCGCCGAGGGCGCCCAAACCAAGCTGATAACCAAAGAGCCACATCAAGGGTGGTGTACACACCCAGGAGAGAGCGATGCCAATCATTGCCGGCACCTTCACATCGCCTAAGCCCCTCAGCACGCAGCGCGAGACAATATTGGGGGCATCCGCCAAGATGAAGAAGGCAGCCATCACCAAAAGCGAGGCCGTGACTTCGACCAATCCTTCTTCCTTGGCGAAAAGCGATGAGAGCGACTCGCCCGAGATCATGAAGATAAAGCTACAGACCGCCATGTAGACAAAGCCCATTTTCATCGCCAGCTTCGAGACCGGTAGCACAAGCTCGTCGCGACGGGCACCGACGGCCTGGCCAGCCATCACCGAAGCTCCCTCACCGACTGAAATAACCGGTAAAAACGCAACATGCGTCAACTGGAGGGCAATTTGATGGGCCGCCATTTCGATATCCCCGAGGCGTGCAATCATGACTGCCAAGAGCGTAAACGCGCCCATCTCCAGGGTAAACTGAACGCCACTGGGAACCCCGACATCCAAGGTCGAACGCGCATGAACCCACTGCGCATTGCGTCCCTCCCAGAGCGCACGCCAGGTAGGAATCAATAGAATGACCCACTCGAGGGCCGTACCAGCCAGCGTGGCCCATGCCGCACCCTCAACGCCCCACCCGAGCTTCATGATAAAGACATAGTCCAAGACGACGTTCAGGATATTGGCACTCACCCCGGCGACCATCGGCAGCTGGCTATCACCCATCCCGTAGCGGTACTCGCGGGCTGCGACAAACATCAGAAAAAGGGGTGTCGAGAGCATCCGAATCGCAAAATAGGAAGCACCCGCCTCAGCGGACTCTGCGGTATCCAGCAATCTCCGAAGCCCGATCACAATCAATGGTGTAAGTGCCAAGAGAAGCACGCCCATGGAGAGTGCTAAGAGCTTACCGGCAAAGAAGTAGCGCTTCGTTTGATCAAGCTGGTCGGCTCCCCGCGCCTGTGAGACCATCACCTTGACCGCACGCAGAAGCCCCATCGAGAAACAGATGGTTGCCCACAGAATTGTGTTGGCCATACCGACACCAGCCAGCTCAGCGGTACCGAGTGTTCCCACAAAGTAGGTATCGGCAACCGTCATCAGACTGTGGGAAAGCATCGAGATTGCGATAGGCCAAGCGAGAGCAGTGAGCGTGCTCAACTTTCGGTCTTCCCAATCAATTGTCTGTAGACGGTTACTCACAACTTCAACCAGGGTGCGGGGAACTCTAAAGGTAACACTTCGAAAGGCGAAAGCCACAGCTATTCGAATTTCGTTGGCTG
>JAYYQC010000445.1:0-3093 GCA_036128675.1 Myxococcota bacterium
GGAACGATGACACCTCCACCTCCGGCGAAGACTTTAATGTGCGCGGCACCTGCTTCTTTGAGTAAATCGACCATGTACTTGAAGTATTCAACGTGACCGCCTTGGTACGAGCTCATCGCGATACCATCGGCATCTTCATTCAGGGCAGCCCTGACAACCTCACCGACCGAACGGTTGTGGCCTAGGTGAATGACCTCGACACCGTGGTCCTGAAGAATACGGCGCATAATGTTGATCGAAGCGTCGTGACCGTCGAAAAGCGATGCAGCAGTGACAAAGCGAAGTGGATTTTCCGAACTTTGAGAAGCGTCCTGAGTAAGATCTCGGGTCGAAGCCATGGCCATTATCTCCTAAACAAACCGGTGATGGACGTGTGCCGGCTTGAGCCGCCCTTAGCTGAAAGTACGCGAAATTGCGAGTCGCAATGCGTCGGACAAGCCACTTGCGTTATCAGTGGGGCTTCTCAAGTATAAGCACTTATATAAGTACATGAAATTTTTCAGTTTTTTTGACAGATTCTCTGAGCCGGCATAGTGATTAAAGGTCGGTAAGGTGGGGGGACACCGCGTCGACCTAAGCGATGTTGTGAAGAGGGGAAGTCGAGAGAATGTTAAGACCTAATGTAAAGCCACAGAGCAATGCCCAGGACGATGAACTGAGCGAAATGCTTCGCGTCCAGTTTGATATCCAAGAAATGAACGCCTTTTTTGGAGGTTTCGCCGAGGAGATGGTGCCCGACTACTTCCGTACACGTCCGGTAACGCGCCCCGAAAAGCCGAAACAGATCGATCTCTGGAAAGATTATCGAGCAGCCTAATTCAGGGCTTCTTGAGCCAATTCTCGACCACATCGCACCATCCTCGACGCAGCTTTTCGACCGTTACGCCCTCTAGGCACCGACGGGCGCCCTCGAATGTTGAAACCAAACGCAAGCCCCGCACGCTGTTGACCAAAGCAAGCGCGGTGGCATCTTCAAGGTCTGTCCGGTCTACGGGTGCCTCCTCCACTACACCATGTTTGATCAAGCCCGTCCGACCAATCCCGTCGAGACCATCCCGACCTAAAATAGGCGTTACCCAACGATCGCTGCTGAATAGAACGAGATTTGATGTACTCGCCTCAACGGGGCTCCCATCCTGCCGACAGAGAATCACGTCGTCGAGCCCACGCGACTTGGCCTCTCGGGCTCCCCATAGAGAAGGTAAATAATTCCCATGCTTTAGGTCATAAGGAAGAGCCCTGTAATCCCTCCCAATATCCCGCGCGATCCCAATATTCGCCGCTGGGAGGGTCATCTCGCTCGGGCCATTGATCCGCGATACCAAGATTATGCATCCGCCGGTTGTGGTGGGCAAAAGGCCCGGACCTCCCCCACTCGGAGGCCACACCGTGATTCTTCCGTAGGCTTCTTCCGAGCCCAAACGTTCTAAACCCACCGCCAATACATCTTTTAAATCATCGAAATTAGGAAGTTTATCATGCCAGCCCCATGCATGCTGAGCTGCGACGAGTCTCTGATAATGCTCCCGCAAAGCCAGCCAGATCCCTTTATGTGCCCGAACACTCTCAAAGAGCGATTCACCATAGAGGAAGCCTGGACTGATCGCAGGAATCATAGCATTTTCAGCCGCCGTCCAACCCGCATCTATCATCCAGGCCCAAGCTCTTGCAGTATCTTGACTCATTGCGTTATTATCTTAACGTGAATGCAGTTATGAAAGCGAACCTCCCCGACCCGATTGATGCCCACCGTTTGGCGGAATTTCTCACACCGGTGTCGGAGTTCTTGAAGAATTATCATGCCTACCGAATTTATGGGCTGGAGCGCATTCCTCCGCGTGGACCTGCGCTCGTTGTCTTCAATCACAGCTTCGCTTCTTACGACATGTTCATGTTTGCAGCGGCTGTTTACAATTCATTGGGACGACGGGTTCGCCCACTCGGGGACCGATTGATTTTCAAAACGCCATTACTCAAGAATCTCGCTCACCGTCTCGGGATCGTCGAAGGCTCCATGGACGATGGTATCGAGTTACTCAGAGACAACGGGGAGCTGGTTGCGGTTGCACCAGGCGGAATGCGCGAAGCGCTTCGACCACGTGAAGAGCGCTACCGAATCGACTGGCGAGGCCGCGAAGGTTTTGCACGTTTGGCTTTTGAGGCTCAGGTTCCAATTATTCTCGCCGCCTGCCCTGCTGCAGACGACCTCTATACACTCTACGACAATGTCTTTACGCGCTTCGTTTATAAGAAACTGCGCATGCCTTTGCCGATGCTTCGAGGACTTGGCCCCACTCTTCTGCCTCGACCAATCAAACTGACCCACGAAATATCGATGCCGATTTTTCCACCCAAACCCTCGCCAGACCCAAGTCGACACGCACAGCAGATCTCCGAGTTCAAACGACAAGCCGAGGAAGAGATGGACGAGCTCATGGAACTTGCGGCTAGCCACCATGAACTTCGCTACGGTCATTAGCCGCAGAGGCTGCTGCGGGGTTGCACTCGACTGATTTCTCCGACACTCTAAAATGGCGATGATGGCTTATCTAGAAAGCGGCTGGTTTGAAGACGGTGGGTCCGAACGGCTCTGCGAGCCTGTTCTCGATGGTGCTGTGGATATCGCCGGTAGTCTCTACCGCGGTGGAGTAACGCCGGATGAGGTTCAATCGTTGGCACTTCACGCCCGCTCCCTTATCACATTACTCGACCCGGGAATGCGGGGGCTTGAGATGACGGACAAAACCCGCCAGATCGCGCTCGATCGCCTCACCATGACCGGTGAAATGTCAGAGTCACTCTATGCTTTTCTCGCCGACGCGATTGAGCATGTCCAAAGCCGTCGCGACTTACTCGGCTTTTATCTGCACATGACGCACATCGCGAAGCTTCTTGCTCTCTACGCGGTCACAGCGGATGTAACTGCGACCTGAGTCGGGTACTTAAACCTACATCCAAATTAAATTCCAAGAAGTAGCCAAGCTGCCGCACTGTGCCTTGCGCCTCGTGTCGCGATCCATTACCAAGCGACTGCACGAATGGGAGTGAAATCATGGAAGTTGTACCAGGAACTGTACCGTCTATCCTCGAAGC
>JAYYQC010000446.1:0-9572 GCA_036128675.1 Myxococcota bacterium
AGTTCTTCGAAAAATGGCAGGTAGTGAAACCATGAATAGCCGTGTTCCATCTGGGTACTGCTCCTAGCTATGCGGCGTGTCCGTTGAAGGACCGCCGTTCTGTTGTTGAGGATCGATTGGTGATGCGGAGGGTGGTGATGGCGGGCTGATAATGCCGTGAACCATGGCGAAGGCCACACCGGTAAAGATGGTCGCTATCCCGAGTGCAACACCGTTTGGATGCCAGCCGAGAAACTTGATACCAGCGCCAATAGCTCCGAGGACGAAGACGAATTTGAATCCAATGACCAGCGCCAGGCCTGGGGCAATCCCGCCACTCTGCATAGCCCGTCGCGCAACCAGAGACATCACGCGGAGATTCACGCTCATGAGGATACCCGCACCCAATGTGGGGTAGGCGAGCGTAGAGTCTACAAACGCCAGCGTCGACGCCACCAAGGCGGTCGAGAGCATCTGATAGAATACAACGCGTTGCATCATGGCTAACGAATTCATGCTCGCGCGTCTATCTCACCTGGTGGGGATTTTCAACCCGACAGCGCTTCGAAGATGGTGGGAGAGTGAAGCCCCTTGGGCATAAAAAAATCCGGGCCGTGGGCCCGGATTTCGCGAGAGGCGAAACGGCGGGTGCGCGCCCGCCGTTTCAGTCGCCAGCGGGAAGTCGGAGGGGGGCTCCCTAGGCGACACATCCTGAACCGAAGTTCAGAACGAATTGGTTTTTCGACCAGTTATGTAAGTAATTTAGCACTCAACATATACGTAGGCCACACACAACCCACTGATCTTTCAAGTGTATGTAGCCCTTAGTCATGAAGTGTAGGATAGGGTCGGAGCCCGGGCAAAATTTGCGCGTTCGTTTTTAAAAATTCCGTAAAGTGCTGATTTCTTTTAAGAATATGTGTTGGAGACGGAAAATCAGTGATATTTTGTCAAGAGAAAAGTCAGAACTACGCATTTTGGGTTTGAAATCTTCTCAAAAAAACGATCTTTTTTAGACTTCTTTCAAGACAGATTACTACAAGTCCGCTGCGCCTTTTACCGCAAAACCGGGCCTTTTTGCACCCAAACATGATGGGAAAACTATGAAACTGCGTGCTGTTCACGACTTTATGGGGCTTAGTTTAGAGTCCTATGAAGCCCTCTATTTCAGCGAAGAGTTTAATAAAGGACTCTGTGAATCGGTGGCTCTGGAGAGGACTCTTGAGAAGCTCGAAGACGATGGGAAAACCATTCATCGAGTCGTCGGCGTTTGCCCCGATCGAACCATCCCGGCTCCGCTTGCGAAGGTTCTAAAGACCGACAAAATCGAATACCAAGAAATCTTGACCTACCAGCGGGGTAAATACATCGGTGAGTGGAAGACCGTACCACCGTTTTTGAGCGATAAATTCCTAGCCTCAGGTCAGTTTCGCTTCGAGGCCATCGACGGTGGGGTTCGCCGAATCATGGAAGGCGATATCACGGTCAAGATCTTTGGCGTCGGCGGTTTGGCTGAGAAGGTGATCGTCTCAGAGGTCGAATCGAGTTACGATCGAGCGGCCGCGTTTACAGTCGAGTATTTGAAATCGCACCCAGAGTTTCTGAAGTAAACTCAAGTGGAGCACGGCGCTTGAGTGACCGGTCTAATAACTTCGCTCATGTTGAACGACATAGTCTAAGAGTCGACGGTACGAAGCGAGAAGGCTTGGGGCTACCTCTCCCTCTGCGTTGCAACCTGCTTCACCCTCGCGATGTAAGCAGTCTCGAAAGCGGCACTGCAGTGCTGAAATTCCGGGGAAGTGGTCTCGAATTGTCTCCGGCTCAAGGCCTGCTGGTGTAAATGTTCGAATACCAGGGGAATCACAGAGCTCACCGCCGTTGGGCAGTTCAAAAATGGTTGAGTGGGTTGTGGTATGTTTGCCCTGGTCCCAATGCTCGGAAATCGCACCGATTGGCCCTACGTCTTGATCTGGTAGGAGTTTACTGACCAACGATGTCTTTCCTACACCCGATAGGCCAACTAAGCTCCACGGGGCCCCCACCGCGCTGTATTCTTTTAAGAAATCGACAAGGCTATCGATTCCCTGTCCGGTCTTCGTAGAGGTTTCCAGGACCTCGATGTTCAGAGATTTCCACAATTCAAGTTCATTTAGAACCTCTTGGCTGATCTCAAGATCTGCTTTGTTGAGGCATATAGCCGCGTCGAGGCCGGACACACTTGCGGCAACCAGATAGCGAGCCACCAGGCCGGCGTTGAATTCTGGTTGTTGGGGGGTCGCCACGATGATGATGCCTTTGAGGTTGGCTGCGAGGATTCTCTCCTTTCCTCTCGGATCGCGTCGTTTGAGCTCCGTCTTTCGTTCCAATACTTCGCAGAGCTTTCCGCCCATGCCTGGAGCATCCACAAACTTTACTTGGTCTCCAACGACTGCGCGTTGTCCCGAGAGGTAGCAGACTCGGTCACCCTCCGCATTACGGACGTTCACACAGCGTCCAACTGTCTCCACAACCCTACCCTCGTGAGCATTCGGTTTCGTACCGCTGCTCTTTGCGCTTTTGGTCTTGGGTTTTCGGCTCACGTTCTTTTGCCTCGTGAAGTGGAAATATTTTGGGCTGTACACGAGGTTATGTCATACCCAGGAGTATGAGAAGTGGACTCGAATGCTTTCTGGACGCTCCGCAAGACATACTCCAAGGTCGAAGGGCGGCTCTCCTTACCAACCCAACCGCGGTCACGAAAGACTTCAGTCATGCGGTCGACGTGCTTCATGCACACCAAGATGTCGATTTACGACTTCTCTTAGGTCCTGAGCACGGGGTTAGAGCAACGGCTCAAGATATGATTAGAGTCGGTGATGAGTCGGACCCAATTACAAACTTACCGGTTGTTAGCCTCTACGGTGAGTCATTCGAATCCTTGTCGCCAACCCCCGAAGCACTCAAAGATATTGATGTTCTCATTTTCGATATCCAAGATGTTGGAGCGAGGTACTATACCTATGCGGCAACGCTTGCCTTGGCGATGAAGGTCTGTGGTCCTCTTGGGATTGAAGTGATTGTTCTCGACCGACCTAACCCGATTGGCGGTCACCTCGTTGAAGGCTGTGGTGTTGAGCCTGGTTACGAGAATTTTTGTGGCCTCTTTGCGCTACCACAACGTCACGGCTTAACGGTCGGTGAACTTGCTCACCTCTATGTCAAAGCGTTTGGTGTTGAGTGTGAGGTAAAAGTTATCAAGTGTGAGGGATGGCGGCGAACTCAATGGTTCGACCAAACCGACCTACCTTGGGTGATGCCATCTCCGAATATGCCAACCCTCGATACCGCGACTGTCTACGTTGGTGGCTGTCTGATTGAAGGCACCCTCGTATCTGAAGCAAGAGGTACTACACGGCCATTCGAGTTGATTGGGGCATCCTATATTGATCCCAATGCTCTGACGGAAAGACTTCGCGGTTACCAGCTTGAGGGTGTCATCTTTCGCCCAACGCACTTTCAGCCGACCTTTCATAAGTTTGGAGGAGAAAATTGCGGCGGCGTACAACTTCACGTCACGGAACGCGAACGCTTTCACTCCCTCAATACAGGCCTGGCGATTATTCACGCGATTCGCAATCTTTATCCAGACGCCTTCAAATGGCGTACTGAGAAATATGAATTTAGAGACGATGTACCGGCAATTGACCTCCTGATCGGGCATCCACGCTTTCGTGAAGCTATTGAGCAAGGTGTCGATTTGTCGTCGTGTCTTGAGACTGTGACGGGTGGATTGGATGCGTACAATGCGTGCCGCGAATCGATTGTACTTTACACCGATTGATTTGCGAATCGTACAATCTCATCGGTAAAGGGTTTTGGGGCTTGGTAATGAAGCCAATGTCCCGCTTTGGGTATCTCAACAATCTGAGCATTTGCAAATTGCGCGTGAATACGTGGCTCGTCATCGATGCGAATATAGCTAGAGGCTCCACCGGCGACAAAAAGGGTCGGAATCTTTATGGGAGTCTCAATTTCTTGCCAGCCAATAATATCGTCGTAGCCAGCTTCGATGGCTGGGAGATTAATGCGCCAGCGGTAATGGCCATTCTCTAGACGTTCGACTGATTTCAGAAGGAAGCCCGTCAATACCGGATCCGAGAGTCTCTCGGACATAAATGCCTCGAGCTCTTTGCGCGATGTTGCACTATCAACAGGTAAGGCCTTCATTGCTTCGATTATCTTGGCGTGGGAATGGGCGTACGAACGCGGAGCGATATCGGCAACGATGAGCTTGGCGAGTCGGTCTTCTGCTAACTGGGCAACACGCATCGCGGTCTTACCACCCATGGAGTGTCCAAGAAGTGTAATTTGATCCAGTTCGAGCGAATCTAAGAGGTGAATGACGTCTTGAGCCAGGGTGACGTAACTGTGTTCATTGTGATGAAATGAACGGCCGTGGTTTCGCTGGTCTACCAGGTAGACTTCGAAGTCTTGGATGAGATATTTCTGCGCGATTGAACGCCAGTTATCACCGGAACCGAAAAGACCGTGTAGGATGACAAGTTTGTTATCGCTCTCGCCATAACGCTGATGGAAAATCTCTGTCATACCGACACCAAGATTTGCTGCCAGAGCTTTTCGAGTGTCGGCTTTTGTTCCGCAATGGAGTCAGCGAGTGCAAGCTGCCCCACCGCACGTTGTAGTTGGTGTTCTCCTGAACGTTTAAATTGGCTCTCATCCCAGCCGAAATACGATTCTTCTAATGCATCTCGTAGAAAGCGGGTTGTTAGCTCAAGCGTGATCCATTCAATCCCGGAGACGAGGTCTTCAATCTCGGTCGGGTCGGCCTCGACCTCCTTAAGAATACTCCACCACCCCCGAGCGCCATGGCTAAAGATTGCCGCATCAAAGGCTGCACTCTCGTCATCCTCGGTGCCGGTGTTACACCAGGAGCGAAACGCGTCGCCCATTTCAAAGATAAGTGGCATTTGCGCAAAGGTGTCGAGGTCCAAGATGCCAGCTACGCGAGTCTCATCTTGACCATCAAAGCGTATATTGGTCACTTTGAGGTCCCCGTGTGCGTGTCGCTTGGGAAGTTTAGATAGATCTTCAAGCTGTGAAAATCGTTGACTGACTTTTTTATACAGGGGCTCTACGCGTGACAAAAGACGATGACTTCGCTTTGCCCCTATTGTGTTTTCAATTGCTTTACGATGGGCATCTGTATCATGCACACCTCTGCGTGTGTTTTGATACGCATAGTCCCAGTGGAAGAGTGCTGCGTGCAAGGCACCAATCATCACCCCGACATTGGTGGCTTGACGGGTTGAGGCGATGCGATCAATTGTCACACCAGGCAGGAACGTTAGAAGACGCCAATGCGCCCCTTGAAAGTCCGTGAAAAATAATTGCTTATTTTTGGTCCGGACCAATCTAGGTACAGGTATTTTGAACTGCTCTAACTGCTTCACCACGGCCTGAATATCTGCGTGCACCGCGGTACCAAAGATAGGATTGACCTTTTGCAATATGAGTCTATGGTCTCCCATATTGAGTAAAAAGGTTTGATTTATATGTCCATCTGTCAATTGTCGGACGCTGGGAGGGTCAATTCCCCAAGCCTCAAGAACCGTATGATGGATTCCGTATTTGAGGAGATAGACGCTCATTTTTTAAGCCAGGCCTCAAAGCGTTCAGCATTGAAAGGTCGTCCGAGAAAATTCTCCACCATGGCATTGGCAGACTTAGAGCCGCCGGGCATTAAAATGTCCTTCATGTATTTTTTTGCTAATTTGGTCTGTTTTGCGGTGGTCTCTCCGCCTTCAATTTCTGCAAATATATCTTTCGCGATCACCAGCGACCACATGTACGTGTAGTAAAGCGCGGAATAGCCGTCGAGGTGACCAAAGCTGTGAATCATAAAAGTATCATCAACAAGGGACCAAGGGCTTGATTCTTTCTGAATTGTATTAGCGATTTGGACTGGGTCCTTTTTTGATAAATCTTTCTGATGAAGGTCCAAACTTAGCCGCGCATAAAACATCTGTTGCTGAGCGTGGATTGCTTTTCCGAATTCCGAAGCTGCTTTGAGGCCCTCTACATGGTCTTTCGAGAGAGGTTGGCCTTCGCTATTTAACGCGAATTTCGCGAGTGTATCATGCTTCCACGCCCATTCTTCCAGTAGTTGAGAGGGCGTCTCGACGAAGTCCCACTCTGTCTCAATTCCAGACTGAGAAGCCCAGTCCTGTTGACCGCCGAGAATATGGTGGAGAAGATGTCCCATCTCATGGAAGAAGGTCACGACTTGCTGATGCTCCATAAAAGCCCGACCTTGCGGGAAATTACAGACGAGAGAAGCCATCGGAAAATGCTGACCGGCTTTACCACCTTGAATCGGAAATACGGCAGCGTGCTTAAATTTACCTTCGCGTGGATGCATATCGAGATAGAAGCGGCCTAGGTGTTGCTCTTCTCGGTAGACCTCGTAGGCATCAACGCTGACGTGCCATCGTGGAGCATGCGGATTGGGCTCAAATTTCAGACCGAATAGCTCGGCGCAGAATGTAAGGATCCCATTACGGGTCTGGTCGTATGGAAAAAACTGTCGAACCTCTTCCGAACTGACTTTGAAATGGGCTTGTCGGAAGCGCTCGGCGAGAAATGGATACTGCCATTCTTCGATGGTATCGCCTGGAAACCCATCGGTTTCTTTGGCCCATTTGAGGAGTTGGTCTTTCTCTTGGTTCGCGCGTTCGCTTGAGAGACGGTTGATCTGTTCAATGAATTTACGAACTTTGGCGGACGAGCCGGACATCTTGTCGTCGGTGATGTAATCAGCCCATGACTTGTGCCCAAGAAGTTTCGCCAGTCGGTGGCGCTTGCTCAGAATCTCATGAAGGATTGGCCCGTTGACGGGGTGTGCTCGTTGTTTGAACGCGATGAAGAGTCGGCGCCGAGCGTCGTCATTCTCTGCATATTTCATAAACGGAAGATAGTCGGGGTAGTCGGTCGTGACTTTATAGAGTCCGTCTGAATCGGGAGTCTTTGCTTCGATGTAGTCAGCCGGCAAGCCTTTGAGTTCGTCAGCAGTGACTTTGACCTCTCTTATGTCTTCGCGGATATTTTTCCCGAAGTCCTGACCGAGCTTGGTAAGCTGATCTTTGAACTCAACAATCATACGTCGCTTTTTTTCGTCGCGGTCTACGCCAGCGCGCCTAAACTTCACAATTGTATCTTCGAAAAACTTAAGGGCCGCACCCTTGGATTTTTTGGCGTCGAAATTCTGAAGATTCGCGAATAGCTCAGGGGACATCGAGACCTCGGTAGCAAGCTGTTCGAGCTCAACTACGGCGTTTTCCGCTGCTTCACGGACACCTTCAAGTGGATGGGTCGAGGTGTAAAGATGCGCGCGTCCAAGGGCATCACCGATCAGGAAACCTAGGCGATCGAGGTCTTGTAGATAGTCGAGCGTGGTCTCCCCGTCGAAGTCCTCGAGCTTCAAGAAGAGTTCCTTCGCTTCACTCAGTAGTGTTTGGGTAGCTTCACGATAATTACGTGGCGTTTCTTCGGTGATCGTCACGGCTTTCCTCCAACTCTTTACCGGTATTATGGATTCATGCACCCGTTGAGGCCAGGGAGCAAGTCCGAGCTGAGCTCGAAAGCACAGGATGCTCGGTTTGCTCTCTCAGTCCGTACAAAAATGGTCTTACTTGTGATTCGAATTACCTGACTTATCGAAAGAAATTCACTGTTTCCCATTCCGATTCGCCGTGCTCCTCGCCCTTGGCATCGATCGATATTTAAGTGAGAGGCGTGCAGATACCCCGAGTCGTTGGCTTTGGAATCATAAACGCTTTAAGCTGCTCACTGACCAAGGTGGCTAAGCCCATTCGGCCTGCCTTAGATCTGAACGAAATCACTCTCAATAGGGAGCTACGATGAAGCTAGTGCCGGCCATTCTGATCTTAATTGTCGGCGTTGCTTTGGGAGCTGGTATCGGGTTGATGGTTGCAACTGAGCCAGCTGGCACCGAAGAACTTGAGGCCGCTCAAAAGGAGCTCATAACCTTGCGCCTTGAGCTCGATGCCCTGAAACGACAAGCAGCGTACTCGTCGGTTGCAACGCCTGGTGGACCCACCGCATCCCTGAATCAACAGGATCTCCTCGCTTTTGATAAGCAGCTTGAGGGCTATATTGGGGGTTTGCGTAAAAGGGGATTCTTGAGTGTCTCAGATGCGTTTCGCTGGTTTCAGAAACGCTGGGTAGAAGTCTTGGGGGCTTATGCTGGTGTCGAAGGACGTCGGGCACGCGCAGAGGTCATGGCGAAGCTGCTCGTCTCGGTGCGCTCGAGTATCGATCCAAACGACTTTATCACCTGGCAGGTTGAGTGGTTATCGTTCGGATGGTTGCCAGAACTCCAGCGTGATATCGATGGTGATGGTCTTCCCGCCCGCCGTCGCGATAAAGCGGAAGCGGTGGAACTAGTCCCCGCAACCGTCTGCCGTGTAGCGATGGAGTTAAATCTTCTCGTCCGCGACGCCAGTGTCCTTGTTGCGCATGGCTTACCTTGTAGTGAAGGTGCTCCGCGGGTCAGCGGCCTTCTCACAGGTAAGACCTACGACAAAGTCCTCGATAGCTTTGTACGGTTGATGAAAGATTCGGGCTATGGCGTAGTCGATAACCGCAAAGGTAAAACTCGAACAATTCTGGTAGGCGCGAAGCGTTAAGGCTCCAGTGGCTCCGGTAGTGTCTTAGGGTCGATACCCAGCATCGATACAAATCGCTCTCGTCTTGGGCTTGGCTCTGCGTAGCGTACGAATTCTGTCATGAACGCCCGCATCTGCTCATTATCGCCGGCTTGCATCGCGAGCATCCCACGAAAAAACCAGGCATCCGCATAACCCTTATTTTTCTTCAGGACCGAGACGAGAGCCCCTTTGGCCCCGTCGATATCCCCGCGACTCGCGATGATCATGGCTTGGCTGGTGAGAGCACCTAAGTTTTCGGAATCGATTGCGAGAGCGCGCTGAACCACGACCTCGGCCTCGCTAAACATTTGCCGGGTTAAGAGAACGCGGCTTAAGCGCACCATAGCTTTTAGATTGGTCGGGTCGGTTCGGAGTTGGCCAATAAGGCTCTCGATTTCGCCACCGCCTGCTGGCTTTGCTTGCGGTGATGGTGGGGCAGTCGTTGGTGAGTTGCCCGTCATCGAGCCACCTTCAGCACGCAGCGAAGATTCATTTTGAACTGACATATAAAGACCGGCAACGGTTCCGACAGCCAACGCTCCCCAAAGAAAACCGCGTAAGCCGGGGCGACTCTCCAAAAACCCCATGGGCTTGCTTTGAGCTTCCTTAGTGTTGGCTGTACCCGTCTTGCGTGCGGGGCTTTCGGTAACTCGGTCAGCAATCTCTTCACGTTGTGCAAGAGTCGCTGCAGCTTCCTTTTCGAGCCGTTCTTTCTCAGCCTGGTAAAATTCGGGCTCAAGGCGGGTTCGCTGCTGTTCGAGGTCCTTGAGTAGCGCAATGAGATGCTCGACACGCTCGTCCAAATCCACCAAAGGTGTCAGCGACGCGCTTTCTTCAAGTTTTAGAAAGCGCCACGCGATGAGGAGG
>JAYYQC010000447.1:0-14499 GCA_036128675.1 Myxococcota bacterium
CAAGAACCCATCCCTCCCTCCGAATGGCGTAAAGAGCCGATTCGACTTCGAGGTATCGCTGCGAAAGGGAAAGCGGGCGCGCTTCAGTATGCACTCGATGCACACCGAGAAGTGCTCCTCTATCATGAAGCGCATCTTAAAACGCCCTACGTATTCGGAAAGATGGACTTTATTGCTGTTCCTGATTTCCAAGCGGGTGCGATGGAAAATACCGGGGCAATTACCTACCGAGACTTCCTACTTCTGATCGACCCTAAGACCGCCACGATTGACCAACGTCGCTCCTCCCTCTCCGTCATTGCGCACGAGATTGCCCACCAATGGTTCGGCAACATGGTGACCATGCCTTGGTGGGATGACCTGTGGCTTAATGAGTCCTTTGCAACCTGGTTTGAAGGCCGCACACTCCAAGCGATTCGCCCCGAGTGGCGGCCCGAGCTTGGAGACCGGCGTGGCCACCTCTCGGTCATGACCCGAGACGCTCAGCGCTCAGCGCGCCAAATACGTCAACCTGTCATGACAGCTGGCGATGTGAGGAGCGCTTTCGACGGGATCACCTATACCAAGGGTAGCGCGGTTCTCTCCATGCTGGAGGGCTATCTCGGAAGCGAGATCTTCGCCGCCCAAATCGGAGAGTATCTGCAAGCGCTCACACACGGCCACGCCACCGCCGATGACTTAATCCAAAGCCTTTCGAAAGTAGACCCGAGAGCCGGCGAGGCTCTGGCCTCCTTCATTCAACAACCAGGATTGCCTCTGCTCGAAATGAACTTCGTGTGCCAAGACGGCAAGCAGCGGGTTCAATTCACACAGCGACGCTTCGAGCCAGTCAACGCAGACCTACCCGCCTCAGAGTCCGGATGGCGGACACCTTTTTGCCTCAGGTCGGTCGATAACCCGAATGAGCGGTTCTGTGATTACGCTACCCCTGGGGCATCCTTTGACCTGGGAGCCTGCAATGAGGACACTGTGTGGGTCCCTGATGCCGGCGGAAAAGCGTATGCTAGGTTTCATTTCAACCAATCCGAGCGCCTAAGCGCTCTTTTGGAGCAGATCCCCAACTTATCCATCGCGGAACGTTTGACGGTCGGCTCCAATACCAAAGCGCTTCTCGATGCAGGACTTGCAACACCGGATGACCTTGTCGCGAGCGCTGAAGGCCTCATGGCCGCAGGTGACCGCTGGTCGCAGTCCATGGCGTTCGGATGGAGCACTGACTGGCTCGAAGATATCTTGAGCCCGGACGCGCAAGATGTGCTTACAGCATGGGCAGCTAAGCGCGTCGGCCAGATTGAGCCAAGATATACAACCACAACCTTCCGCCCCGACGAGTCCGAGGCGGAGGCTCTTCACCATAGAGCGGTTCTCAGATTCTTGGCGAACGTCGCGCAAGACAAGAAAACAGTCGAGGCACTGAAGGCCCACGGTAAAGCTTGGCTCACCGGTGGTGAGAGTCCGGACGGAGCAATCCCGGAGAGTTATGTCTCGACCGCCCTTCAGGTCTTTGCCGAGCAAGACAGCGAGGCGGCTTACCCACTCCTCAAAGAAGCCATTCAAAGTGAGACAGACCCAAGCCGTCGCAGGACGCTTCTTCGCGGACTCACCTCCGTGACTGGAGCGACGTCGGTTCAGCTTCGAGCTGAGTTCGAGACATTGGGACTGCGCTCAAACGAAATCGCAGGTGTTCTGGTTCGTAATGGTGCTAAGCCAGAGAACCGGGATGCCGCCTGGGCCTGGCTTAAGGCGAACGCCGCGAGCGTAAAGACGAAAGTTCCAGCCTGGCATTTCAGCTGGATGCCTTGGATGGCGTCGCGTCCGTGCAGTGTCGAGCAGGAAAAAGCGGTGCGAGAACTCTTCGAGCCCCTGTTGAAGGATGTGGCTGGTGGCGAACGTTCTCTGAAGAAGGTTCAAGAATCAATGAGCCAGTGCCGAGAGCTGAACGAGCGGGTCGCGAAGGCTCTCGAAAGTGCTCTCAAGCAACGCGCAAGTCTTTAAACTGGTTGCACGCGGTCGATAGTCGATAGGTTCGTCTTCGACCGCGCCATACCGATACCCTACATTCCAGCGAGGCGGCGAAACTTTACACGACGAGGCTGAGCCTCTTCGCCGAGCCGCTTTTTGCGATCTGCTTCATAGTCTGTGAAGTTCCCTTCAAACCACTCAACATGCGAGTCTCCCTCAAAGGCGAGGATGTGGGTTGCGATTCGGTCGAGGAACCAACGGTCGTGGCTAATCACGATCGAGACGCCGCCGAAGGCCTCAATCGCCTCCTCTAGAGATCTAAGAGTATCAACATCCAGGTCGTTGGTCGGCTCATCGAGAATCAAGACATTCGCACCAGACTTCACGAGCTTTGCCATGTGAACGCGGTTGCGCTCACCGCCGGAGAGCTCACCCACCTTCATCTGCTGGTTCTCACCTTTGAAATTGAACCAGGAGCAGTAGGCTCGCGAGTTTACTTCACGCTTGCCGAGCTGAATGACTTCCGCCTCCTCTGAGATCTCCTCCCAGACGGTCCGAGTGTCGGCCAGAGCATCCCGACTCTGATCCACATAACCAAGCTGGACTGTTTCCCCGACAGTCAACTGGCCTTGGTCTGGTGTCTCTGCACCGGTCATGATTCGGCAGAGGGTTGTCTTGCCGACACCGTTGCCACCGATGACTCCGACCGTGGCACCAGGTGGAATCCGGAAATCCAGGTTCTCAAAGAGGAGCTTTTCGTCGAAGCCTTTGCTGAGGCCCTTCGCGTCAATCACAACATCGCCGAGGCGTTCGCCAGGTGGGATGAAGATGGTGCCTGCTTGGATGCGTTCGTTTGCCTTGTCCTCTTTTAAAAGGTCCTCGTAAGCATTGAGACGCGCCTTACCCTTAGCCTGGCGAGCCTTCTGACTTGAACGAACCCACTCAAGCTCCCTGGCCATGACCTTCTGCTTATTGGCCTCCTGCCGACCTTCCAAGGCCATACGCTCTTGCTTTTGCTCCAGCCAGCTCGAGTAATTGCCTTTGTAAGGAATCCCGGTTCCTCGATCGAGCTCGAGGATCCATTCTGCTACATTGTCGAGGAAGTAGCGGTCGTGGGTCACGGCCACGACTGTGCCTTTGTACTCGCGCAGGTAATGCTCGAGCCATGCGACGCTATCAACATCGAGGTGGTTGGTCGGCTCATCGAGAAGCAGGACATCCGGCCGCGACAGGACGAGGCGACACAAGGCAACACGTCGACGCTCTCCACCTGAGAGCTTGGTCACATCGGCATCACCATCCGGCACACGAAGCGCGTCCATGGCTTGCTCGATTTCATGGTCAAGCTCCCAAGCATTCGCTGCATCGATCGCGTCCTGCAGGCGCCCCTGCTCCTCTAGAAGCGCGTTCATCTCATCATCGGTCAGTTCTTCGCCAAAGCGCATATTCACGGCGTCGAAATCGGTGAGCAGCTTACGGGTTGCCGCTACGCCTAACTCGATGTTTTCACGGACAGTTTTGTCGGGGTCCAACTGAGGTTCCTGCGGCAGGTAGCCGACATCGATATTTTTCTCGTGCGTCACCTCGCCGAGGTATTCCTTCTCCTCTCCCGCGATAATGCGAAGCAGCGTACTCTTGCCGGAGCCATTGAGCCCTAAGACCCCAATCTTAGCTCCGTAGATAAACGAGAGGTGTATTCCTTCGAGAATTTTTTTACCGCGAGGTGTAACCTTACCAACATCGCGGAGAGAAAAGATAAACTCAGACATAGATAGAGAATCCTTTGCAAAAGGGCATCGGCGAACTGTTCATTCAATGTTGGGAGCTTTACCTGAGAGCGGTTGGACACTCAATCCTCAGTAGCCATATCGTTCAATCTTGACCACGATTCGGCGATTCATCGCCCGATGCAGGGGAACTGCCTTACCTTCGCGGTCCAGATTTGGACGCTTGGGGCGACTATCCGCATAAGCGACCGCGCGCATAACCTTTGTCGGCAATGCTTGCGCTTCAAAGAACCTGAGAACCCCGGTGGCACGGGCAGCCGAGAGTTCCCAGTTGGATGGGTAACGCACGGTGGAGATCGGGACGTCGTCGGTATGCCCTTCAATCTCAACGGTGAAGGAGTTGGCAGGAAGCTTACGAATCATGCGTGCGACTGCCCCAAGTGCAGGGATTGCCGCATCTCGAATCCGAGCAGAGCCCGGCACGTACATATCCGAGCTATCGAATTCGATTTGGATCCCCTTCGCGTCTTCAAAGACACGCGCCGACCCATTGCTCGTAAAGGTCGTCATCGCGATTTCCATCGTTTTCACCGCTTCTTGAAAGGCAGACTGCTCACTGGAGCCTTCCCCACGGTCGGAATCTTTTCCGCCCAACGACTCGATAATACCGGCACGGATCTCGGAGAAATCCGACGGCCGAATATCCGACATTGCATAAAGGATGACGAAGAATGCCATCAAGAGCGTCACCATATCGGCGTAGGTCGCGAGCCATTCCTCGTCGTCTTGGACGGGCTCTTCCTCGAAGTCGTCCATCATCTAAGCTGACTTCCGATATCGAATCGGACTTCCTCGTCGAGGTAGGCATTCAACTTGTCTTGGATGAAGCGCGGGCTCTTACCCTCGGCCAACATCGAAAACCCATCCGCCATCATCGTGTTGCGGTGCCGGACGATCTCGAAGTTCTGCTGCGTTTTGAGAGCCGCTGGGATAAGAATTAGTCGCGCGAGAATAACCCCGTAAAGTGTCGTGATCAGTGCTACAGCCATGCCTCGCCCGATCTGCGCTGGGTCATTGCCAAGGTTACCGAGCATCACCACCAAACCGACCAAGGTACCGATCATGCCGAAGGCTGGCGATGCGCTGCCCATAGTCCGGAGAATATTTGCCGAGACCATCTGCCGCGTATAATCAGACCGAAGATTTGCCTTAAGGATCTCGCGGATATCCGCGCCATCGTAGCCGGAAACAACGAGACTCAATGCAAACGAGACAAAACCCTCCCGCTGTTGCTCCAGCATGCGCTCAAGCTCAGGTAGGCCATCCTTTCGGACAACATACGCCCACTCGATCATCCTGCCGACCTCAGCGTTGAGATACTCACGCCCCATCGATGGGCGACCCATGATCCGAAAGATATCGCCCAGAGCGATCAAAACATAGCGGGTTCGATAACTGACGAAAGCCGAGGCGAATGTACCGCCGACAACGATGGCAAGGCTGGGTGCATTCAGGAACACAGCCCAATCAGGCGTCGCAAAAAGCACCGACCCCACAAAGAGCCCAATTCCAACGACAAAGCCTAAGACGGTTCCTATATCCATGAGGGCGACGTTACCCACATCTTTGGTTTCAGACAAGAAGGAGCTTGCAAATGTCGTATAGGCGAGTAAAGCGATACGCAGAAAGGATCTGAGCATGACAACCGAGTTCTTTAAGCCCGTTACTTCACGACATGCGGGTCACCTGCGCTTCAAGTTCTGGTCTGCCCCTCGCAGTAAATCGGAGCGCGGCTTGGTGGTTCTACAAGGCGGACGGAGCGAGTACTTCGAGAAGTATGCTGAAGTCGCCGAGGAGCTCATGGAACGAGACTTCAGCGTGGTATCTCTCGATTGGCGAGGCCAAGGTGGCTCTGCGCGCCCTCTCTCGGATCCCCACAAAGGGCATATCGATACCTTTCGAACCTATATCAACGATTTCCACGGCTTCCTGCGCGAGCTAGGCAAGACCTACGACCCTAAGTCGACCATCTTCATGGCGCATTCGATGGGCGGAAATATCATGACCCGTTACGCCCAGCGCTATCCAGACGCCGCAGCCGGCCTTGTGCTAAGCGCCCCCATGTTTTCCTATCGAGTTGGCCCCATCCCCTGGCAATCGGTAAGCCTCATGGCAAATGCCCTCGGAGCCACTGCGAGCGAACAGTACGCACCAACTCAAGGAAAATGGCATTGGCGGCGTCCGGAGTCCTTCTTTCGGCTGCAAAAGGTGACCAGGTCACGCGAGCGTTTCAATCGAAACATGAACCATTGGAAGCAAGACCCAACCTTGGCCCTTGGAGGGGTTACAAACGGATGGCTCTCCGAAGCAGCGCAGTCTTGTTTTGAGTTGCTCGAGCCCAATGCCCTCGCCCAACTCCGACTCCCCGTGCTTCTCCTCAGCGGACGAGACGATGTCGTGGTTGGCTTGAAGGAGCACAAGGCTGCGGTCGAACACATGCCGGATGCAAACCATCTTGTGATTCACAACGCCCGCCATGAGATACTGATGGAGGTCGACCAGGTTCGAGCAGCTTTTTGGCGCGCCTTCGACGAGAACACCGAACGTTTCGGTCTTTAAACCTCGCCGAGCCCGCCCTGTGCACGTTGTCTCAGAGCGTGGTCTATAAGCACCAGGGCCGCCATCGCCTCGCAAATTGGGACAGCGCGTGGCACAACACACGGGTCATGGCGACCCTTTGCCTTGAAGGTGACTTCTTCGTTCTCTTCGTTCACCGAATCCTGGTCTTGGATGATGGTGGCAGTCGGCTTGAAAGCCGCCCGCATGATGATCGGTTCGCCGTTTGTAATGCCGCCCTGAATGCCACCCGAATGGTTCGTCTTTGTGCGCACTGTACCGTCCTCCGACTTGTAAAAGGCATCGTTGTGCTGACTACCGGTCATCGCAACACCGGCGAAACCAGAGCCCACCTCAAACCCCTTACATGCCGGAATCGAGAGCATCGCCTTCCCTAGGTCGGCCTCAAGCTTGTCGAACACGGGTTCCCCCCAACCGACAGGCGCACCATGGACGACTACTTCGACAATACCCCCGAGCGAATCACCCGCTTTGCGGGCAGCTTTGATTGCAGTCTCCATTTCTTGAGCAAGCGCAGGGACCGGGCAACGGACCGGATTCGCCTCAACAGCTTCCATGGTCACCTCGCACCCATCGATATCGGTACTCAATTGGTGAACCTGACGAACAAAGCCGACGATCTCGATGCCGTACTCGGCGCGAAGCCATTGCTTGGCGATAGCACCGGCGGCAACCCGACCGATGGTCTCACGGGCACTCGCTCGACCGCCGCCCTTCCAGTTTCGAATGCCGTACTTCATCTGGTAGGTATAATCAGCATGCGAGGGCCTGAAGACGTCCTTCATATGCCCGTAATCTTTACTCCGAGCATCGCGGTTCCAGACCAGGAGCGCGATCGGCGTCCCCAGGGTCTTCCCATCAAAAAGGCCAGAGACGATCTCGACCTCATCCGGCTCCTTTCTCTGGGTTGAGATGGAGCTCTGGCCGGGCTTTCGCCGAGCCAGCTCCTCCTGGATATGCTCCAGAGAGACCTCAAAATTGCCAGGGCAGCCATCTACGACCACACCAACAGCGTCACCGTGTGACTCACCAAATGTACTGATTTTAAAGCATTCACCGAATTGACTCGACATGGAGCGACCATAGCGGAGCACGCTAGAGTCCACAAGCGAATGCCGCACCGCGTTGTCACTTGACTATGGTGTTGGGATGCCGCACTGGTAGCGTAAACGAGGTGAAATTACGTGGACGCATCAAAGAATCTTACTCGAGTAGGTGAAGCCGACGGCAGCGGACAGATGTTCGACCGAATTGCCAGTCGTTACGACCTCTTAAATCGGATTATCAGTTTTGGCATCGACCGGCGCTGGCGCGCCCAGCTCCTCCGAGAGCTCGGACAGGGAAAGACAACAGGAACCTTCCTCGATGTCGCCACTGGCACCGCCGATGTAGCGCTCGCCATTGCAGGCCGATGGCCTGAATCGAAGGTCATCGGACTGGACCCTTCGGTCGGGATGCTTGAGGTGGGGCGCCAGAAGGTGAAAACGAAGCTTCTCGACGGTCGCGTTGAGCTTGTCGAAGGCGACGCTCAAAAAATGGCATTTGCAGACAATAGCTTCTCCGGTGCCTGCATCAGTTTTGGTATCCGAAACGTGCCTGACCGCCTTTTGGGTCTAAAAGAGATGTGTCGGGTCGTCGAGCCTGGGGGCAAGGTCGCCATTCTCGAGCTCAGCGAGCCACCCGGCGGTGTCATGGGTTTCTTCGCTAAGCTCCATGTGCACCACTTCGTCCCATGGTTGGGGGCGCTCCTCTCTGGATCGAGCGAGTACCGCTATTTGCAAGCATCTATCGCGGCGTTTCCGCCGCCTGAAGCGTTCGTCGAGATGATGCAGGAAGCTGGGCTTCGTGACATCACAGCGACCAAGTTAACTTTTGGTACCGCTCACCTCTATGTCGGAACTGCTTAACGCAGTAGGATTCAGAGGGCGATGCTCATTACAATCGGGACTCAGCTATGAAGTTACGTCGAACAAATCTGCAAAAGCTCAAAACGGAATCGTTTGATGTCATGGTTGTCGGTGGCGGTATCAATGGCGCGGTTTCTGCTGCTGCCCTCGCGGCCAAGGGAGCCAACGTCGCGTTGATCGACAAGGGCGACTTCGCAAGCTTCACCAGTCAGCAGTCCTCCAATCTTGCATGGGGCGGGATCAAATATATGGAAAGCTACGAGTTCCCCCTCGTTCGAAAGCTTTGCCAATGCCGAAACCACCTCATCGAAAGCTACCCCTCCACCGTAAAAGAAATCCGGTTTTTCACGACGCTCACCCGTGGGTTTCGGCACCATCGATTTCTGGTTTTTATGGGCTCGGTTCTCTACTGGATCATCGGTAATTTCTTCACAAAACCTCCGCGTCTCCTCGGCCGTTCGACAATTGAAGCCTCCGAGCCCATCGTCAAAACCGACGAAGCGGTCGGTGGTGTCGAGTACTCAGACGCCTACCTCCACGACAACGATGCTCGCTTCGCCTTTGGCTTTATCCGGTCAGCGATGAACTATGGTTGCGTCGCGGTGAACTACATCGAATCCCAAGGTGCCTCTCGCGACGAAAATGGACTCTGGACGTTTAAACTCACCGACCAAGAGAGCGGCGAGACCTTCGAGACTACAGCCAAGTACGTAGTGAACGCCTGTGGCCCATTTGCAGATGCGCACAACAAGACAACCGAAGAGACTACTGATTGCCGCCATGTCTTTTCGAAGGGTATTCACCTCATCGTCCCGAAGCTCACACCGAATAAGCGCGTTCTTACCTTCTTCGCCGATGACGGCCGCATGTTCTTCGTTATCCCAATGGGCCCACGCACCTGCATCGGGACAACCGATACCAGGGTCGACCGACCAGAGTCGTTCGTCACCCAAGAGGACCGACAATTTGTCCTCGAGAATATCAACAAACGCCTAAATTTAGAGAAGCCCTTAACTGAGAGCGATATCATTGCAGAGCGCTGCGGGGTACGCCCCCTCGTGGTCCAGGGCAACGGCGACACCGATCGGGATTGGGTCCAACTCTCCCGCAAACATCAAGTCGTTAGCTCAAACGACACCGGCCACGTCAGTATTTATGGCGGCAAGCTAACGGATTGTCTGAACGTCGGCGATGAAGTCTGCGAGGCCCTCATGCAGATGGGTCTCAATTTGGGATACCCGCAGCAGAAGTGGTACGGCGAACCCTCCGATGACGTTCGCGATGAATTCATGCATCAAGCACACTTGATGGGCCTCGATGACTACACCCACCCGGACTCGTCTGAGCCTTTATCCTCTCGTTTCTGGCGGCGTTACGGCCAAAACGCATTCTCTCTTCTCGAAAGTATCCGGCGTGAGCCTTCGATGGCCGAAGTCCTGATTGAGGGAGCTGAATATACACGCTGTGAGATCTGGCTCACCCGACGCTACGAGATGGTCACAAGGCTCGAGGACTTTCTTCGCAGACGCTCCAAGATTGAGCTGGTGACACGACCCGAAGACCTCAAGAACGCCGATGGCCTTCGCGAAGCTTGTGAGATATTCTTTGAGGAAAACGCCGAGTCGAGGCTTCAAGAATATTTCCAGCTCAAGGACAATGATCCTTCGCTCAAAACGCGTCTTGCGAAGGCCTCATAGGTAAGCACCAATGAAAAAGTGGGTTTTTCTCATCATCGCCGCACTCTTTGGTTTTGAGGAATACCAATTGAACAAAGTTCGTCCGATGGTCGCGCCTGACAAAGACGTCTTACCCCCGATACATGACCTCGTAGTACCTATCGCAGGTGAAGGCTCGGCAGAAAGTCTTACCAGGCAGATCGAAGCTATTACGCGCTCGGTGGACACCAAATCACTTCAGCGTATCCTCATCATTGGAAATGAAAGCTTAGCTTCGAAGGTCAAAAAGAAACTGAGGAGCCATGCCACGCACAGTTATCGAATCCAAACCGCTGAAGGTGACCTTCGGGTATTGATCGACCCACTTACCTCCATGCTGACGTTCAGCGATGCCCGAAATGTGTTGATTTGCGCGCCCGAGAACGAACTTCGTCCGATTCTGCTACGCGCCCATGAAGCTGAACTCGATTTAATCGCGCTTGCATCAAGCGAGTACCTAGACAGTGGAACCGTGAGTTCTGGAGCCCGAAACTGGTTTTACAAGTGGCGTGCGATAATCGACACCCTTTAGAAATTATTGACCGCTGTAGTCGATGACCTGCGAGTGGATGGTCTCCGCATTGCCAGATATATCCGCACCGATATACTCAAGTGTGATGGTTTCGGCGGTCGGGTCCAAGGCTATAGTCGTGTAGTTATTCCGGGTTGAAGACCAATCAAACTGGTCTCGCAAACTCAAACCAATCGCGAGAGGGTTCCCAACCTGAGCGCCCGGACCTACCAGGATTTCATGCTGCTTTTCGCCGGCACCCGAGACCGACACCCGCTGCACTGATGCAAGATGAAAGTCACCAGCAACCCAAAGAACTCCGCCAATCTCTTCTACATCGATAAACGAGAGGATTTCCTGCCGTTGAGCCGGATACCCTTCCCATCGGTCCTCCGGTGCAGCGTCAAAGAAGCCAGGGAAATCTGAAATTGGGACAGAGTTCATGATCAGCTTAAAGCGAGCTGGACTATTACGAAGACCTTCTTTCAGCCAATTCATTTGTGCGCGAGATAAATACTCTCCATCGTCACTCTGGCGCTTAGAGGGGGTTCGCTCCGAGCGGGCATCCAATAAGAATATTTCAACGGTCGCTCCCCATCTAATACTACGCCAAAGCCTCTCAGGTGTGTCATCCACCTCTCTGCGCAACGGCATAACATCAAAAAACGACTGACGCGCGGTCGCAAAAAGCTCGGCACTCACTGACTCAGGGTCGAAGTTATCGGTAATTTCATGGTCATCCCACGTTGCTAGAACCCCAGTTAGGCCACGCAGCGTCTGGATATTCGATTTAGTGAGGTTCTGAGCCCAGCTCTCGTGGAATTCCCGTTGAGTCTCGGCACCGTCGTTGTAGATGTTGTCACCGAGAAAGAGAAAGCCATCTAACTCGCGGTTGAATGCCGCGTGGTCAAGCGGCCGAGGCGAGAGGCCTTGAAAGCAACACGCCACTGCCCCAAACTTCAGCGGTTCGAGGCTATCGGGCGCAAGCGCCGCGCGGAACCGCCCAACTGAAGACCTTGAGACCCACTCTCCTGCATCGTTACGAACATAAAATACATAACGGTACCATTGGCCCGGAAGTGCCAAGGAGACCTCATGATGCAGATAGCCTCGCTCGTTCGCCCGAAGCTCAAGGCTCTCAGAGACCCGCGTCCAGGTGTCGTTCTCATCGACGTGCCAAAGGGCAAGAGCGACATCGACGGATGGGTCAATATAACACCAGAGAACCGCCGCGTCGTAGCGAATATCTCCCGCACTGACGCCGAACTCAAAACCCTCGTCAATCGGGAGGGATTCATACGCAGGCAGCTCGAAGCTAGGTTCCACCGGCTCTTCAGTAGCCGTGTCACCCGGCAGTTCGCCGGAATCGCCGGAGCCGGTGTCGGTATCTTCGGGAATGGTCTCTTCCTCGGGAACTTCAGGCACAGCCTCGTCACTGATCTCATCAAGCGCGGGAATTTCAGCTTGGCCACAACCAACCAAGACGCCAGTAGCAACACCCCCTAAGAGTGACTGCCTTAAGAAAGCTCGTCTTCCTTGATCGACAGCCTCGTCGAGATTCTTTGTACCCATGCCATTCCTCCCACTGGAGCGCACACCATGCCCCCATGTAAGACGTTAGCCAAGCACTTCGAATTTGGAAAGACCAATCTGTAACGATTTATCAACCCATCTGACGATAAAAAGTCACCGCGACATCGTCTTCATCCACCAAGGTCTCGATGGCAAAGGTGTAGTTCGGGTAACTTTCACCAAGGCGTGAGCGCCAGGACTGCGTAAGAATACTGGCCGCCCACTGAGCAACCTCTGGGTCCCGGATCCAGGTCGATATCAACGTAAGATTTAGCCAGAAATCCGGTCGGTCCGCGTGCTCGTCTGGGATGTCGTCAGCCTGCTCGAGTGTAAACCTTGACTCGAGGTAAACCCGGCCGTCCGATTCCATCAAGCGCGGCCAAACTAGAGACATGAGAACGACCAAGGCTTCGTCTGGGAGCTCTGTCGCCTCAACAAGCGTGCCTAGGTAGTCCTCGGGCTCAAGGCTCTTGTCCTCGCAAGCTTCACGCCAGCGTTCAAATTCTTTCAAAGGAGCTTTCGGTGGATTTTTCGAATTCATGCAGGCGGGATGGACGCCTAGAGTCAACTTGTCAAGAAGGCTTTAGCCACCGCTCTAGGATATCTTTGGCGTCATCCGAAATAAGTCGGAACTCAACCCCGAGGTCTTCAGGTCCTGTGATTTGGCGAACGACCTTACACTGGGCTCTGAATTCACCCCACGGCGTTAAGATGCTCAAGCCAAGAAAATCTCCCGCCTTCGGCGCCGTCTCGCGATGATAGTCGACAATCTTTAAGCGTGCGCCGCCTTTCGAGATGTCGGTAGGCCGGACCAACTGTTCTTGCCCGCGCAGCATGACCGAAGCCTCAAAGTCGACAGGTATATCCACCCGGACATGGCGTCGGCGTTCGGATTGCTCGCGGTCTTGAAGAACCTGCTTAACTTTTGGCTGGTCTTCGAAGGCGCGACGGACCACCAATCGAGACATTGCGAGACTCAGACGCGTAAAGTCGACCGGCTTCGATACGACATCATCACCTCCCATCTCCATAAGCTCGGAGCGGTCGTAGCACGCAGAATACGCCGTTACGAAGATAATCTTCGTTCCATCGGAGGTGTAGTCGCTCGCGTAATGAGGAGGTGCAATCTGGCCCCGAAGAACTTTTGCGATGCCCACGCCATCCAGCTCCGAATTCCTGAGCTGGACATCCATCAAGACGATATCGAAGGAGTGATCCGCTAGAAGCGCAAAAGCTTCACGGGCATTCCTCGCGCGAAACATCGAGTATTTGCTCTCTAGTGAAGCTTCGGCGGCAAGCCAGCTGATGCTGTCATCCTCCACATATAGGAGCTTGCGCTTTTCAAACATTGGGGCACCCGTCTCTCATTATTGAAAAAATCTAGCAGGCACGCTGGAGCCGCACAATCCGGGATAATCCCGATTTTGGACAGGAGAATAGCTGACAAGTTCATTGTCTACATTTCGGTACCAGTGGTTGAGTCGTCTCATTGGGCATGCGACACTATCGTTTATGCCCTGTACATTGCGTGCCAGCGTCGTACTTCTTTTCCTATGCATAAGTGTTAGCTGCCAGAGCCAACCCACTGGTCCTCGCTCATTGGATGCGATGCTGCCTCAGCTCCCCAAGACGATAACCGACCTTACACCTGAGCAGCTCTGTGAGCTTATCAAAGATGAAAGCAACGGCTCCGGAGCTACGGTCCTTCACAACCTGGAGTTAGCCGAGGCCGACCTGCCTCAGAGTTACTACGGCCACACAAAGTTGAGCCAGGTAGGCACCCATCTCTTGCGGAATACAAGCGACTCGGACGAACTCCTCACCCAAGTTCGTAAGCTTGCTGCACTCAGGCTGGGGCTCTCTGTGGATTCCCTCGCGACCGCGTTAAGTCCAAGCAAGCAGATTGAGCTCTGGGATTACCGCAATCAAACGCAGCCAACCCTCATTGCCAGGCTACCCGCTTGCGAACACGCCGACTTCGGTTCCTTCGAAAAGATGCCATCCGCCTTTCCGCAGCAACCTCTACCCGCCCGGCCAATCCCCAATCACCTGACCTATCTCAATCTAGGAGAACCCGGCCAAACGCTCTCGTTCAGGGATGCGGCAGACGCCTCGCCTGACACGCAGCCGGGCCTACCGTCGTCTACCGAGAATATCGCGAAACCCGACGCCGACTCGCCGGAGACCACGGGGCGAGAACTAAGTTCTTTGACCTACAACTTAGCGCTTCTGGATTATAGAATGTTCGGATTCTTGCCGGTTCGACAGGCGCCTCATGTAGAGGAAAGACGCAAAGAAGCGCTCCGTAGCGTATATGGCACTGACCATATTGTAGCATTTCAAGAGATCTGGGGTGCTGCGGATGGACGGCGATTCGCAGAGCAGGCTGATGCCTCGGGCTATCGTTACTTCGACCCACCCAAGTTTCACGCCTCCAACGGCCTAGGTTTGGCCATTCGAAAAGACCT
>JAYYQC010000448.1:0-18371 GCA_036128675.1 Myxococcota bacterium
TGGTGGCCCTCTACGGGAGTATTAAGGGACCGACGAAACCTCCTGCGGTCGACTGGCTACGTCAGGCCATCGAAACCGAATTTGCAATGGCTGGACTCGTCGCCAGCCAGGATAAAAATACAGCACTGCCAAGCCTCGATATTGTCGTGGAACAGTTCTTCGTTGAACAGGTGGACAATTTTTTCCTATTCCTAATTCTCTGTGACCAAGCTGCAATCACCATGGTTCGCGTTAAGCTCACATCATCAGATGGGTCGATTGCTTTTGAACGTCGCTTTGTGGGACACATCGAATCAATCAACCAGGTAGCTTATGTTTACCCTTTTTTCCTCATGGGAAAGGACTACGAATTGGCCGACTTGCTTCACCAGACGGCTCAAAAAGCCTTATCTGAAGCTGCGGCGGAAACACGTACTCTCTTCGAACGGGGAGAGATTCAATGAGCTCTACCCGACCTTCAATTTATGGACGTATCGCGCAATTGCTGACCATCTTCGCGCTTTTACCTGCGTGTTCAACCATTCAACATATTAGCAATGAACATCGCAGCGCCAAAACGTGGAGCCGCCAAGTTCTCAAACCGGCATCTACCCCCAGAACGCAACCCAAAACGGTTTACGCCTCCAATCCCTTGCCGACCGAGATCGGGAGCTTACTCGATCGCTCCGGCGTCAAGCTGGTCGCCGTTGAATTCTACGCGACCTGGTGTAAGCCCTGCATGGCGGCCGTTCCACGCTGGAAGGCCCTCCATGACAGCTACCGCAGTCAGGGGCTGCGACTCATCGTCATCAACACCCAAGACCCGAATGGCGCTTGTAGCGCACCTGGATGGGCTCCGGATGAGCTCATCTGCGACCTACAGGGCCATATCGCCGAGGCAATGAAGGTCTCCAATCTACCGAGTGCGTTTCTCTACAGCTGGCAAGGAAACACCCTGGTTGAACGCGCACATATCGAAGAGGTTGAACGCGAAATCGAAGCCTACATGATCCGTAATCCCCGAGTCCGGGTCGATGCAAAAGGTCAGGCCGCTCTCGAGACCATCATCCGCAATGAGCTCGCCCGGAAGGGAAAATTTACGGTCGTCGCAACCAAGGAAGAGCAAGCCCTGGCCGCTGAGACACGAAAATTGGGCTATCAAAGCAATTACCAAAGCCAAGGTCGTTGCAAACTGGGACAGGAGATCTCTGCAAACTCGGTGCTGAGAGTCACCGTGGTTGAGTCACTGCTCAACCTTCAGCTCTTTTCAGCCGAGAGCTCATGTCTACTTCAAGGGGTCAGTGTTCAACATCGTGAGGGTGACAAAGAAGGTACTGTCGCAGAGGCTGTCGATAAACTTCTAGATGCGCTTAAGCAGCCTTAATTGACCTTCATCTTCTTCCACTGAGGCCGCGTCGAGAGAGCCAAGCAGAGCTGCCCTCCCCAATACGTGACCATCACGAGATAGGCTGCGCCGACAAAGGGATCGATGAATCGATTGACCGCCAAGAGACTGTCACTGATTGCAAAGACGATAGCACCGATCGTGGCCCAACGGCCCGAGCCATCGCCTTGCACAAACGTTGCAGCCGCACGCCAGAGCATCACAGCGATGACCGTCACGTAGATGCCGACCGGGAGCATCATTTCGCCTAAGGTTGGCTTCATCCAGACAAACATGCCGCCACACCAAGCAATAAATGGAAGCGCTCGTAGCGGCTTTAACTCGGTCGTGCGGGCCAAGAAGGCGGCAATGTAGCAGAGGTGTGCAATCAGAAATGCCCCCAGTCCAAACACAAAGAGGTCAGCCGGATACTCTAAGAGGACATCACCAAGCGCCGAAAAGCCAAAGCCGACCCCGATAATCTTCGCGAATCGCTCTTGAGACCATCGGGACACGAGATACCAGAGTGCGACCAACGGCAACGGCTTCAAGATGACGTTCAACCACACCAGCTCAAGCGACCGCGACACGAAAAACGTCGCAGCAATCACCGCAGCCAGGATCCATACCCAGCGTTCATTTGAACTTTGTGTCATCGTTGTCATCTGCAGCTCTGCTCAAGTCGGATAGAATTCCCGTGATATTTTGCAAAGACATGCATTCCGATGCAACCGATAGCCTTTCGATATTGAGTTAAATTGAGTATCCTACGGACATGTTTATCGTCATTTATGAGTTCGAAATTCACGAAGGCCAAGAAAGAGCATTTGAGACAAGCTGGGCGCGCGTCACGGATGCAATTTATGAAAAGCAAGGCAGCCTGGGCTCAAGGCTCCATCGCAGCCAAGCGCCAGGGCATTATATCGCCTATGCCCAATGGCCGTCCGCAGAAATCTTTCAAAACAGTGCGCACGATAATTACGACGAAGCACAGCTCGATGCGATGGCAGCAATGAAGGCCACAATTAAGCACGCTGATATCATGAACATGCTGGCAGTCGCAGATGATAGACTTCATTCTAAGCCTTTTGGTGAAGCTTGAGTCTGAAGCTCCGTCCGCCTCTGATAAAAGACCCGCTCTTCTACGAGTACCCGCGGACAACTTGGCAGGACGCAACATCGCCCCATCCCACCGTCCGATTTCTCTTGGCTCGCCACCGAGGCTTTCGCAATCGGCTCGCAGACATCTCCGAGACCACACGCGACGTGCTCGGCTCGAAGCTCAGTCCACCGGCCTTTTGCGTATCCTTGGCCCAAGAGCTTCACTATTTCATTCCGCAACTGGAAGGCCATCATCTAGCAGAGAGTCAGCGACTCTACCCCAGCCTCATTCAGTTCCACCCCGCTGCCCAAGCTAGGTTCGAGACGCTCGAGAGTGATCACAAAGCTATCGATACATTGCTTGCACAGATCGCACGGGTGCCGGAGGACCTGATGAACGACGCGCCAACCCAGGACATTTTTTTCACCAAAGCCAAGGCCTTCGCAACGCTGCTAAGCGACTTTGAATCATCCCTGTTGAGACACCTCGAGGATGAAGAAGACCTTGTTGTACCCATTTTGCTGAAAATGAATCTATCACTTGAGCTGTGAAACTTCTGCTGTTCCCACCGTCCTAACGGCGCGGAATCCTAAATCGGTTCCAGCATAGCCAGGGAGCTTATAGCCTCGATATGCGGCACGAACATAACTTGGAGCGGAATACCAGCTCCCTCCCCGTACCGCATAATACGGTCCCTCAAGTGCACCGGTCGGATTCAACCGAGCATGCCGTTCGTAATCACCGTAGATATCGTTTGTCCATTCCCAAACGTTGCCGAGCATATCGTAGAGTCCAAACGCGTTGGGTTGCTTTTTCATCACGCTCTGGCTCATCTTGCTATCGCGTTTTGACCAAGCGACAGATTCGAGCGAGCCATAGCGTGCTCCTTGATTCCCAGCCCGAGCCGCATATTCCCACTCCGCCTCAGTTGGCAGCCGAAAGCCACGACAAGATACACCTTTAAAGTCAATCTTATCTCCGTCAATCTCGTAACAGGTCTCCAGGTTTGCCTTCTTGCTTAGGCGATTTAAATACACAACGGCATCGTAGAGAGTGACGCCCACAACTGGACAGTCCCATTTACAAAGTCTCAGCAGCGTACGATCACCGGTAATATCAAACCACTGATGCTGCGTGACCTCATGGGTCTGAATCATAAAGTCGTGCGATATCGCAACTGAGCGTTGTGGTCCTTCGTCCGTATTTCGACCTGATTCGTTCGACGGCGACCCCATCGTGAACGTCCCGCCACGGATCTTTACATAGGACTTAGAGGCAAGTGCGCCTGAGTCCTTAGGACGACGAGACTTCTTCTTTTTTGGTCTGGTCTGCCTCTTGACGGCAAGCTCTTCACCGCGTCGGGTATCCTCAGTCGCCTGACGAAGAGCTCGAACCTCTTTCCGTGCGAGCTCAACGAATCGCCCTTCGGGATACACCTCTAGGTAACGGAGGTAGGCGCCTGCCGTCGCATCTTTGAGTGTCTTTTGCCAGAGGGCAACCTCCCGAATCACCGAGACCTGTTGTCCATCCATTCCACGCGTTATTTGTGCCATCAGCTTCTCCACAACCTCGATGACGGAAGCTTGAACAGCCTCGGGGCGATGCAGAATCGTCGCACTATGCGTGATACACGCGGTCTCAGCCGATAAGAGCGACAGAGATAAATAATCGCCCTGAATACTGATCTCGGCGACGATATTCGCGGATATTTCCTTACCGAGCATGCATGCTTTATTGTCGACGCGGTTCGCAATATGACTCTCTCGACGAACTTTCGCGGCCAGCGCTCGCTCTTGCCCACTTCCCACCAATGTGAACTTACCGGACCGCGCAAGTTCACCACGGACCAGTTCACGGAGGACCTTGTCCTCTTGACCATCCGAGCCGCGGGTACTGACCGAGATCCTTGGACTATTGTCGATATAGGCTTTGAGCGCAGCCTCAACCGCACCGACATTCGATGTCGCGGCGAGCTCCAAGCCATCCCAGGACCACAACAAAAGCGAAGGCAATGAGGTAATATTCAATGCTTCGGCCAAGTCCCCATTGAGGTCGCAGATAAGCTCGTCGCTTCGAAGAGCCCCCTGCCCGCATTCGACCAATGAGTCGTTCGTGTGGATGGTAATCACCCGCAAACCAGCCGCGTGATAGCGTTCTCGGAGCGCCTGAAGCTTCGGCTTAGCTTCTTCACAGGCGTCGCACCAAGAAGCATGAAAGTTCAGCAGCACCGACCGAACCCCAGGACGCTCCATCCAATCGGCGATATCGAGTGAACCGGCGACAGCCCTTGAGGGGGCAGTCAGACAGCAAAGAACAATCATATAGATCCACTTGGTATTCATGGCTCTCTCCCATTGTTGAGTCATGAAAATCAGAGCAGATACCGTGCCAATCCACCGGCCTCCTAAGCAACTGAAATAAGGAACATTTATTGGCTTCCACACATAGGCATACAGTGCCTATTTCAACCGTAAGATGTCGAAAGTGTCGAAATCGACACCCAAGCGAGATCCGGAAGAAGTTAAGGAAGAAATGAGCGCCCGACCGTGCCGGGGAGCATTGTAGATGGGTAGCCCATCTGCTTCAGAATTGTTGGTGCAAGATCGCTCAGCGTCAGTGTTTGGGTTTCGCGATGCTCGCCTAATTGGCTAATCCCCGGTCCCCGCATGAAAATCCAAGTCTCCTCTGAGCCCGCTACCTTCCTACTATGCTTCGTCCAATCATCCACTGTTCTCCCCCGACCATGGTCAGTTGTAATGACCAAGAGGGTCTTTCCTTTATACTTTGGATGCGTATCGATATAGGTCACGAATTCACGCAAACATCGGTCAAAATAGGAGGCCGCCCAGACGACTCGAGGATACCGACCGTCATGGGCCCAATCATCGGTCTCGCCTAATCCCAAATAAAGAACTCTTGGATTCTTCGCGCGTAGAAATTCAAGGGCAAGTTCACATGTAATAAAGTCATGGCGAACTTCCGTCCAAGGCGTCAGCTGCTCAAGTTGTCGACGGTTTAGAGACTGCACCTGCTTATTTCCCGATAGTTCAGTCAACGCTTGAAACCCTGCATTCACGACAAAGGAATTCGGTTCTTGGGCAGCAATGCTCTGGAATCGCGCCCAAGAAGCAAAGAGAGCAACTTCTTCCCGCCCTAAACCTTTAGCATCCTGCAACACTTCGAGAAGAGTTGGACCCGGCATCGGCCTTACCCGATTATCGGTAATGATTCGGTCCCAAGATCGGCCAGTGAGGATCTCGGCGTAACCGGCGAACGATTTCAAGACTCTGTTTTTTGAATCAACCCGCGAACCCAGTAAACGGTTTCCCCATAGCTGCCCCTCCTGCACCAGGCTTCCCCAAAAGTAAGGAAAAAGACGCGAGCGGCGGACCGCCGGGCTCTCATCCCAAAGTCCCGCCATCAATGTGTGATCGGCCTGTCGCTTCACACCAGCATCCCGTCTCCGCATAAGTGTCGCATCAACACCGGTGAAGAGCTCTTGCCACCGAAGACCATCGACCGTCACAATCACGAGATTTTCAGGCACTTCGGCTCCTGAGCTATTTGGTGTTCCCGAAATTAAGCAAATCATGAGTGAGAAAGCATGGACCATGTGGTCACTCTACGGCGGTCTTAGGGATGAGTGAAGTGCCGAATCTATCAGGCTCAAGTTTTGAGTCGACCCGTCGATTGTGGCTCTGATGAGCAGTCACGTTGAAGCATCCCAAGGCCGGGAAGATGTCGACCCTCGATTGGTTCGGATCCTCCAGAGAAGGCGTAGCCTGATCTGGAGTCCAGCGGAGCAAGATGCCAGGGTCGCGGGGTCTATTCTCACAAAGTTTGGCATCGTCCTTATCGAAAACGTCATCAGCGCCAGACTCAGTGACCGAATCCACGCACAGCTTCCGCGTCTCAAGCCGCTAGCACCAACCCGCGTGCTCGAGCCGAGTCGCCGTCAAGACCTGCTACTTTACCCAGGCGGTTACGTCTCAGAGGTTATGGAGGTTGCCTGGAGCACACTCCTGCCATTCATGGGCACGATTGCTGGTCCAAACCCCGAGCTCATGGAGCTCTCTGCAATGGTCAGCTTCCCCGGCGCAGCACAACAGGCACCCCATCCCGATGTCCATCAATGCGAGCACCAAACGCCGATGTACAGTGTTTTTATCCCGCTGACCGACCAAACCTATGAGATGGGACCTCTCCTCGCCTGGCCGGGAACCCATTACGGCGAGCCACCCGAGCTTCCAATGTCGGATGTTGTACCTATGATGGCACCGGCAGGTTCGTTGATTGTTATGGACTCTAGGCTTTACCACTGCGGCGGAGAGAACCGGTCTGATACCCCCAGACCAGTCATGTACTTTACAGTCAAAGGCACCGGCCCACTTCCTCAGGGTTCCACGCTAAGTCTACTCGCTGAGTTAAGAGGGTCGAAGGTCAATGACCTTCGACCGAACGTTTGTGCCGGAGATTAAAGAAAAGAGACGCTCACTGACAGACAGCAGGCATCGTAAAGCCGGGTACCGTCATCTTCAGAGGCTCAACCATCATGCGTAGGTCGGGCAACATCTCCTCACAGCCCGCATCGTCCGTACCTGAAATCTCAACTTTAAACTGACAGTTACCGCCACCCGCTTGGCAAAAGGCACCGGCCAGAGCCGCCTGACAATCGAGCACTTTCTGACAGCTACTGCTTAACTGGACTGAAGCTGCGGCAGAGGCATCGACTTTCACCGAGATATCCACCGACATCGCCGGTGCTGCAACTGGTGCTGCAACTGGTGCTGGCGCGGGACGCGCGCGCGCTTGCTCGAGCCATTCGTAGGCCTTTTTCGAGGCCGCCGACATACGCGCATCAACCTCGTTTGGAGGCAACTCACGGTCACTAACCATGACACCGATGAGGATTGTGCCGCCCTGGGTAAACTCAGGGTCTGCGACATATTGAATTTCCGTCACCGAATCGAACTGAATGTGAAGCCGCATGTCATGCGTATTAACTCGGTGTCCTTCTGCCGACGCCAACGGACCAATCGCCCCAAACACAGAGGACGCCTCCGAAAGCGGAACGTTGGTCGGATAGCTTGTGGTTGCACATGCGGTCAAAAAACCGAGGATTGGAATAAATAATAGCTTCTTAAGCATAAAAGACTCCTTAGGATTCAAAGATGATTTTAGTTCGAGCAGTTGCCCCCAAATTCGATGTGGGGGAGGTTAACACGGCCTCGAAATCAATAAAACCATGAAATTCCTGGATAAAATTTCTTAATCCAGCACTTTCCCATCGAAGTGTAAAGCGATCGAAAAAGTCTAAAAGTTTAGTGAAAATAATGACAATTCATCCGCAGGGCCTGGTCTGATAGGATGAGACCTAAACACCAAAGGACAACGATGCGCAGCGACGAGCTCATAGAACGGATCCGAAAAGGTACCCCAGGGGCCTTTGAGGCGCTCTATCGTGCGCACGTAGACCAAGTCTATCGTCAGCTGTCCCGACTGGTTGGTGAGGACGGGGACATCGATGACCTCGTCCAGACGGTCTTTATCAAGGTTCACCGGCACCTGGATGGCTGGAGAGGCGATAGTCAGTTTTCAACCTGGCTCCACCGAATCGTCGTAAACGTCGCGATGACACATTTGAAAAAGCGAAGCCGTCGTCGATGGTGGTCGTTTGATAGCGCCGAAGATCACACCGAAGCTTCAGCTGCCGTCGCAACCAGTGGTGTCGTTCATCTCGATGGTGCTATCGATGCCAAGCGCTGGCTCGAGGTCATTCAGAAAAGCTTGGCCGACCTCAATCCAAACCAGAGAGTCGCTTGGACACTCTACGAGCTTGAAGGCCTCAGTTTGGATGAGATTTCACAGGTAGCGGATTGCTCGATCAATACGGTTGGAAGTCGATTGAGAGAAGCAAGAACGAAAATGAACAGATCGCTTGAGGCGTATCGGAAACGAGATGGTTCGTATCTCGAAAGCCAAGAGGCGAAGGGTTAAGTTATGAAGAAGACATGCAGTGCATACCGTGATGATCTTCCCGGGTATCGACTTGGAGAAGGTACGCCCCTCGAGCGCGAGCGCATGAAGGCGCACCTCGAAGGCTGTGCAGATTGTCGCGCCCATCTCGCCGCCTACGAAATGCTCGTTCGCGATGCGAGAGAAGAGCCACCCGCTCTAGCCATCGAAGACAAAGACCGAATCTGGAAAAAAATCGAGAGCGAACTCCCAGGAACCCAACCAAGTCTTTTGGACTCAATTCAAAGACTCTTTCAACCGCGGTGGCAACCAGCCATAGGCATGGCGGCAGCCTGCTTGGCTTATCTGGTCCTGGTCAATCCCGCACCGCAAGATGAGGTCCCTGTATCAAATTCAGTGGGGCAGCCGCTGGCTCAACGAACAAAGACAGTTGAGCACACGCCTAAGCCGCTCAAGATAGTCGTAGCAGAGCTCGCCCAGCCCGATTCACACGAGGCACTCGAAGTGGCCCCGGGCGTCAACGCGCGCACGACCAAACGCGCGAAAGTTCGCAAAACTGGTACTGCGCATGCGCCAAGGGTCGAATTGACCAAAGGCGACCTGCTGGCGGAGTACACCCGACAAGCGAAACAAGAGCCAATGGTCGTCCAGACACCGCATTTCGAGGCGGTTATTCGTGGTACCATCTTTGTTATCAGTGTCGAAGCCGAAAGCTCATCGCTCACTGTTGCTGAAGGCAAAGTCGAGGCTCGGCATAAGGGTATGAGCGTTATGGTAAATGCCGGCCAATCGCTGCGCATTTCAGGCAGTAAGTCCCCAGGCGCAGAGGCGAGTCAAAGCGAGCAACCTGCAGCTGAAGCAGAAGACGTCATCGACGCCATGAAGCGACTCTTTCCCGAGCACGAGGCAAAACCTGTAAAGCCTGCCCTCGAACAACCGACTGCTGCGCCTAAGACCACCAAAAAAGCCGCTCTTCCCACCGAGCCATTGGTGGCACCAAATGAGCGTCTAACAAATGCTCGAAATGCATGGCTCAACGGAAAACTCGACGAGGCGAAAGACGAAGTCACGCGTCTTCTGCGGCATCCTGACCTCCAACCAAAGCTTCAAGATGACGCCCGACTCCTCCGCGCGTCCATCCTTCGCGCTCGAGGTGAGCTGGCTGAGGCGATGGTCGACCTCGAAGTGGTCGCCGCGGTCGGACGTGAAGCAAGCCGTCTAGCCGCGTTCGAGCTGGGGCGATTGGCGCGGGAAGAGGGGCGACTCGTGACCGCCAAACGCGCACTCAAGCAAGTGATCGAGGCCAATGATACCGATGTGCTCAGCGAGGAGGCGCGCTTTGAACTTTGCCAACTCTTGACCGAAGAAGGCAGTGGTGATGAAAGTGTTGCATGCTGGGAAGCCCTTCAAGACGCAAGCGACCCGAGTCTGCGGGACAAGGCTCAGCGCGCATTAGACTCAAAGTGAGTGGCGTTCGCCGCCGAGAATTCTGGGGACTGTCCAACCCCATGCGGCTCGTCTTTGGATGCAGTTTAATCCTCATAACCGGCTGCTTCAGCTACAACGCTGAGCTTGTGTCTTCTGAGCCCAAAACACCCGGAGAGGTACTTGAAGACCCAAGCGACCTCACCGATCCAAGCGGCGCTGAGGATACACCGGCCGAGCCATCCAGTCCGTCCGACCCCAACGATGAGAGTGATGAAAGCTTCGATGACTGGGAGGACGAGTCTGATCCGGTCACGAGTGACTGCACCTATCAATGTACCGAGGACGGGCTATTCTGCGACTACGACAATTGCGACGAATGCACCGTTGGCACCGAATGCTGTCCGTGTGACGGAGGCGAACTAAACTCGACCTGTACCAACGGCGACAAAACCGTTCTCTACTGTACCGATGGCTGTTGGGAGGCCGAAAATTGTGGTCTCGGAGAAGTCTGTTCCCAAATCTTTGAGAACATTGCCGCGTGTGAGCCTTGCACGCCCTGCAGCGAAGCGGGCCAAGTTTATTGCGATGTGGTCGGTAACCGAGAGAGTATGTATGTTTGCACCGAGAATTTCTGTTTAGTCGAGGAGCGCTGCCCCCCAGGTGACACGTGCATGTATGACCGACGCCCCTTCATGAATGACTATAGCGGCGTCTGCCGTTCTACTTTTCTTGGATGTGAAGAAGAGTTTTGCGGTGGGTTCTTCTTCTGCGACGAAGGCGACTTCCGCGGCTGCGGAACCTGTGGTTGCTGCGACTTTAATGACTTTAATAACGGACGGGACCTGTGTGCGGCGGGGCCGGATGGCACCTATGTTCTCGAGGGAGTGAATCGATTGGCGTGCTATGATCCTGAATTCTGCGGACCAAACGAGATGTGTCAACTTACGCCGAACGGTGAGGCCGGCTACTGCCGCGACATTTTCGAATGATGCTTACACACAATGAGACGCATCCTGACCATGCTTCTGAATTCGAAGCCCGATACCGTTCTGGTAGCGCTCACCTCTTCCGCCTGGCGTTGTGCCCGTACAGAGTTGCTCGAGTGTCTCGACCATCAGATCGGGATCCCAAAAACGAATAAGCTGATGTTCTTCATCATCGCGGGCCCACCGTGATGCCGTCTCTGAGGACATGATCAAACTCATTAACTTCGGAACCGAAACACGACGACCACCTTTACGACCACCGAGCCAAGCCATGGGTAATCGAATATCCCGCAAGCATGGGTCGAAGTATTTCGCGGCCGAGTTATCGACACGTCTCAGCAGCTCAACCGCGAAGGCCGTACATCCTGCACCGGTTTTTAGATCAGCCTCAGCCCAAAGGCCATAGCGTCGGTATGCCCCGTCTTCTGCCCAGTGATCAATGAAATCCAACGCTTCATTCAACTTGTCACGCGAGGCTGACACCCTCATATAAGCGATGCGACGCGCCTCAAAGTGTTCGGCCAAGTCAGCGTGAACCTCGTCGGCATCCATCAGTCGACCAGGAAACGTGCCAAATAGGAAGCTTAGTCCAAGTCCATCTATCAAGAGCTCCTTGATGACGCGTAGGTTTGTCTCCCCCGTCATCGCCGTCAAAGCGACGGTTCGGTCGTCCAACCGAAGCTCTAGAGCAGCATGCCCAATATAATGTTTGGCGCCAGGTATCAGATAATTTTGAATCGCCGCCATCACACCTCGGGGCGAGGACCAATCGATTCGACGGGATGCGGGAATGAGATAGAGAATTACCTCCGCCTCCTCGTTACCGTAGGGTACCAAGGGGTCATCGACTATCCGCGCAACCTGACGGGCTGGATTCCATACCTTTGGAGCCAGAGTTAAGACTTCCGAGACGGAATGAATCAACCTTTTCCGCCCCATTTTAGGTGCGAGTCCTTCCATGAGTCGTCGCAAGCTGTGAAGCTCCAAACGCCGCCGACGTAATGCCAAGCTATCCAAGCGAGGAAGAGCAAGTGACTGTGCCCCGGAGACCATCCTCGTATAATCGCGCTTTACAAAACCGTCACTTAGACCTTGCGTGAGGCTCTTCTCATAACGCGCCCGCGTCGTCTCAACGAGCCGTTCATGGAAGAACTTCATTGCACTGGTCGTTCGCTGAGCAAATTGAGACGTTACTGACATGCTAACCTCCAGCAATTGTAGTTTTAGCGGTTCATCACAAGAATGAAAGATGCGTCCAGACCTACTCAAAAATCGTCACAGAGCTGTCGACCGTTGTGGCCGAAATGACACCAAGGTCATCGGAACGCCACGAAGTGATTGAATCCGCTTGATCTGCGGTTGGTCATCCATAAACTAAGAAGGTAGTTTTATTTACGGGACCGATGATGACGTTTACACTCTTGGGATATGGCCCAGGTGACGGGCTCGAAGACATCTCGCCGTTTTGTCTTAAGGTCGTCAACTACCTACGTTGGACCAACACCGACTACGAACTCGAAATCACCGACCCGCGTCGGACACCGCGTGGCAAGCTGCCTTGTCTGATCTACGGAGAGGAAGTAGTCC
This sequence comes from Myxococcota bacterium, assembly GCA_036128675.1. Classification (GTDB taxonomy): domain Bacteria; phylum Myxococcota; class XYA12-FULL-58-9; order XYA12-FULL-58-9; family JABJBS01; genus JAYYQC01. The sequence goes on from JAYYQC010000448.1 coordinate 12,443, forward strand.
CCGACTCCTCCGGCATCATTCACTACCTTGAAACTCGACACGCAATACGTCTGGACGACCATCTCAGTGCCCAGGAGCATGCTCAAGGACGCATTATCCAGAGTGTGTTCGAAGAACACCTCTACTTTATTCTTATCTACTGGCGATGGACCGACCAAATTGGCTGGAGCCATTACAAAGCCCACCTTCTGCGTTACTTCGATGACATCGGGGTCCCGAGCCTCCTCCAGGAAGCGGGAGCCTGGAGCGCCAGAAAAAGCGTGCAACAAAATATTTGGGGGCAAGGCGTTGGTCGGATGGACCGCGAAGCAGTGCACGGAAAGGGTGTCGAGATCCTCCAATCACTCAGCACCCTTCTAGACGACCGGGCATTCTTTGTCGGTAATGAACCCAATAGCTACGATGCCTGCGCCTACGCTTTTCTTGCATCCATCATTCGTCCTCACATTCCATCACCTCTCCAGACCTCGGTCCGGCATTTTGATAATCTAGTGGGCTACTGCGAACGGATGCGAAAGCTCTGAGAGAGTGTCACGAAGTCGGAACCACAGTGTCACCGCCTAGCCTAGCTCTTCCAAAAGAAAGTGCTAATTTCAAGTTGTCGGTAGACAGTGCCGACACCCCTGCTCGGAGCGGGCTTAAATCGGCAGAGTCCGGTTTTTGTCTACCTTCTCCCACCCCCCACCGATTTAACGTGCTCCTCAGAAGAAGCCATGATAGCCTCGACCCATGACTGTGCGTTTCGGCTTACCTACACGCCGGAAATAGAATCAGGGGGAAAAGTTGGAAGAAGGTGCGCAGTTCCCAAGACCACTCGTCTATGTCCCAATGGCGTTTGATGTCTTGCACGAAGGCCATATCCGCTTACTCGAGACCGCGAAAGAACACGGCCATGTCGTCGTTGGCTTGCTCACCGATGCTGCCATTTCCAGCGTAAAACGCTTTCCTCACCTGCCGGTGTCACAACGTAAGACCATCGCCCAACAGCTCCGACTCGTCGATTCTGTCGTAATGCAGGATACCTACGACTGTGTCCCAAACCTGGAGTGGTTAAAACCAGATGTCGTCGTACACAGCGATGATTGGTCAAGCGGTAATGGACATCAAATTCGCAAAGGTGTGATCAGCGCTCTTGCCCAGTGGGACGGAAAGCTCGTCGAAGCACCTCACGACCCGACTTTCTCTGCCAGTGATATTCGCAACAAGCTTCGATCCATGGGTACAACCCCGCAGCTGCGAATGGAACGCTTTCATCGCATCCTGAAAAGTAAGCCCGTGATGCGGGTGATCGAAGCCCACAACGGTTTAACCGGCCTCATTGCAGAAGAGGCCGAGGCCACCACCGATGAGGCGACCTTTGAGTTTGACTCCATCTGGATCAGCAGCCTGACCGATTCAACCGCCAAAGGTAAACCCGATATCGAGCTTGTCGATTTCACTTCGCGTGTGCGGACCATCGAGAATGTACTTGAGGTCACGACAAAGCCCATCATTGTCGACTGCGACAGCGGAGGCCGCCCGGAACACTTCGTCTACACCGTTCGTACCCTTGAGCGACTTGGCGTCTCCGCCGCTGTTATCGAGGACAAAGTCGGGCTAAAGAAAAACTCGCTCTATGGCACCGAGGTGCCTCAAACCCAAGCAACGATCGATGATTTCTGCCATAAGATCCGTGCAGCAAAAGAGGTCCTCCTCACCGAACACTTCTGGATTATCGCACGCATCGAAAGCCTCGTTCTCGACAAAGGGGTAGACGATGCCCTCCGCCGAGCACACGCCTACGTGGAAGCCGGTGCAAACGCCATTTTGATCCATCACAAGAAGCCTGACACCAGTGATCTTGAGAGCTTCCTCCAGCAGTTTCGCAAATCGAGATCAGACGTTCCCATCGTTGTCGTCCCATCAGCGTATCCTCAGGTCTACGAAACTGATTTGGCTGAGCGTGGCGTACGTGTAGTTATCTATGCAAATCAGCTTCTCCGCAGTGCATACCCAGCGATGTTAAAGACTGCCGAAACGATCCTGAAGCACGGACGTGCGCTCGAAGCCGACGAGTCTTGCCTTCCGATCAAGGACGTCATTCGGCTCATCCCCGACAAACCATGATTCAGCCCGAATGGTTTCATGGCGAGGTAAAGAAGCGCGGCATCACCTTCTTTACCGGGGTGCCCGATTCCCTGCTTAAGTCCTATTGCAACGTCGTAGCAATTCAGGAATCCGATAATCATCGCATCGCCGCAAACGAGGGTGCATCGGTTGGTCTTGCGGCTGGTCATTATCTTGGTTCTGGCGCACCAAGCCTGGTCTATCTGCAAAACTCTGGGCTCGGGAACCTCGTAAATCCGTTGGTCTCACTTGCATCTCCCGACGTGTACGGCATCCCAATGCTCTTGCTCATCGGATGGCGTGGAGAACCCGAACGGCCCGATGAACCGCAGCATATGGTTCAAGGCCGGATTACACGCCCGATGCTGGAGTGCATGAATATTCCGCACCTCGTTTTGCCAGATACACCCAGTTCGGTCGAAGAAACGCTCGACCATGCATTTAAAGTGATGAAAGACGAATCAACGCCCTTCGCTTTGGTGGTTCCAAAAGGACGCTTTGAAGCAGTACAATACTGCCCCGCATCCCTGAGTGAACTATCTCGAGAGACTGCGATTCAGATGATTGCGGACGCCCTGCCCCGCGAGACACTCATCGTAGCAACGACGGGAAAAATCTCCCGCGAGCTCTACGAGTATCGCATCGCCTCAAAACAATCAGAGTCCTCAGACTTCCTCACCGTTGGCTCAATGGGCCATGCATCGGCCATCGCGCTAGGTCTCGCGACAAGTCGTCCTGACCGGACCGTCGTCTGTCTTGACGGTGATGGGGCTATGCTGATGCATCTCGGCACCATTGCAACCATCGCAACAAGCTTACCGAAAAATCTCATCCATATCGTCTTGAATAATGGCTGTCATGAATCGGTCGGTGGGCTTCCCAGCGCAGCCGACACAGTATCTCTGAGCGCTCTTTTAGAGGCCGCCGGCTATCCCAACGTCTCCAAAGTAATGACGGCCAATGAACTTCACCAAGCTCTAGCCACACTTCAGGTAGGTGATACTCAGGCGCTTGAAGTGGTAGTATCAGCCGGTTCGCGCAACGACCTCGGGCGGCCCAAGCGCACGCCAAGAGAGGCCAAAGAAGCCTTTATGAAAGCGATCCATGACACCTGAAGAAGCGGTTCAAAAACTTCGCAAGCTCCTCGAAAGCCACAAAGCTCAACATGTCATGCTGGTAACCGGTAAGCGTAGCTTTAAGCTGAGTGGTGCCGCCGAGGCACTTCAAGCGGCGTGGACGCCTGGGCTCAAAATCACCCATTTCGACACGGTGCCGAAAAACCCAGATATCAACGCGGTCGATGCCGCAGCGGCTCTCTGTGGGGCAGAGATGCCTGACTTTGTCATTGTGGTGGGCGGTGGCTCGGCCATCGACCTTGCGAAAGCCCTTCTCATTCGGTTGGCGACACAAGAGCCGGCTGCGCGTTCTTTAGACTCAAAGACATGGATGGACGCAGAGCTCGTGCCCCTGGTCGCAATACCCACCACCACGGGAACAGGAAGTGAGACCACTCAGTTCGCGGTCATCTATCGCGATAACGTTAAGCACTCGCTCTCATCGGCAAAGCTACGCCCCAAGTACGTCTTTTTAGTTCCAAAGTTCACGCAAGCCCAACCCTTCCCAGTCCGAGCAGCGGCCGGGTTCGACGCCCTCAGTCAAGCAATTGAGTCCTATTGGTCCGGCCATGGCAACCCAGCATCCGATGAAGCTGCCTTGGATGCGATTCAACTAGCCGTACCTCGTCTCGCCTTGGGACTAAGCGATTTCAATGAAGAGGTTGCCTCGGATATGCAGAAAGCGGCACATCTGGCGGGCATCGCAATCAACACCACAAAAACCACCGCTCCACACGCTCTGAGCTATGCGCTGACGACCGATTACGGGGTCGACCATGGACACGCAGTTGGACTCCTCGTTCCGAAGATTTGGCGCCTTCACAATCGAATGACGGCGGCCGGGACACTCCCAGCCCCCCTGAAGCACCGAATGCAGGAGATAAGCGACCGCATCGGGGTTCCAAACCGCGAGGTACCTGGATTTATCGAGGCCATGCTCAAAAAAAACGAATTACCTTTTAAATTTAGGGATCTCGGGCTCAAAAGTCAGGAGGCTTGGGTAGCGCTGTGCAAGCGAGTGAATCAAGATCGGCTGAAAAACCACCCAGCCAAGCTCTCCACCAACGATATCGAAGCCCTCTGGAGCCACGAGATCTCCGACATCTAATTGCAAACATTCGGTAATTGGACCCAACTCCCATCTAAGCTAGCATAGATCCACTTAGGGAGGATTCTATGCCAGATCATCGAATTGGTGGCCCCAGTACACCCGCCAACCTGACGGGCCCCGACGCACTTTCCAACACATCGACAACCAGCACGCCGGGGGCTTCCACTGAGCTCGCGACGGCCTATGTCGATGTATCCAAACATGCCGCCACTGAAGCCGGGAAAAAGAATGGGGACTCTGTAAATGACAGTCTCAAAAAGCTCGAGTCCAGCCTTGCGGCTGCGTACAGCAACGGGAAGAGCGACCAAGTCTCCACCGATGACCTCAGCGCTATCCTGACCGAGTTAGAAACTGTCTCGAAACACGCGCAGGAGAACAACGCCTGGAGTACCCTTGATATCCTCTACTCCATCCTGACGCTCGGTATCTTCGCAATTGTGAAATGGAGCAAAACCAACGATGCGGCACAAGTAAGCAGTAAAGCACTTGAGCTTCGAGCGGAGATTGAGCGATTTCGCGAAGGACACAACGCCGATATTTTTGAGGACGGACGCGTCCCTGAGGAATCCCTCACGACGCAGACAACATCGGGGTTAGCCCAACCCGCACTCTCCCGTTACTTGGTCCACAACCAACAGATCTTCCGCAGCCCATCTTTCTCAGTCGACGGTATCTTGGACTCAAACCAGGAACTCAAGGTCCTCGATAAGCAGGGCCAACGCCTAGATTGGACCCCCGAAAAGCTCGATGAGCTCAAGCTGGCATCGGTCTTTACAATTACCGAGGCTGGCGACTTAGCTGTACGACCCGAGCTCTTGCGAGACGGTCTTGCTCCAAGCGAGATCGACCAGATTGCTGAGTCGCTCGTGGGCGTTGTTGAGCAGGGCTATGCATTGCGTCTCTCCAATCCATCCGCCGGAATGGACGGGTCCGACTTTGTTCTCCAGAAAGTCTTCGGGCAATTTCAGCAAGCCGTTATCCATGCGCGTGCTGCAAATCAGACGCATATGCTTTTCGGTCGTTCCTACGAGAATGTGCCTGGCCTTGAGCCAGCAACAACCTTTCGAGCCGCGCTCGACACCCTGGCAAATCCAGCCACATCCGCTGAGGATTTCCAGCGATTGAATGAAGCCCTTGCTGCTCAGTACCGGCGAGAGACCGAGCTTGGACTCGTCTCGAGTGGTATGTCGTTTTCGCATTATAAGATGCAATTTGCCGCCATTGACCTACCTAATGTCACCGAAGATGGTCTCCGTTGGAATGATGGAGACGGTCAGATAAACGCCGCAGAATGGGCCTTCCTTCACTTAAAGGTGAACGACCTTCCTGAACAGCGGCAGCATTATCACTGGTGCGAAATATCGTGGAAAACGGGAAGTGGCGAAGACAAATCCACCTCACGCGAAGTTGCCTCCGATGTCGATCCCGCAACCGAAGAATCCATTAAGGCTCAGCTGGCACGCGAAGGTTGGGCAACCAGTGGCCTCACCATCGATGTCCAAGGAAAGACCTACAGTCTCCCAGGCAAAGGCGAGCTGATGCCGGATGTCGAAGACTTCAGCCCTTCGCTGATCAAGGCGATCTGGACCCAAGCCAA
>JAYYQC010000449.1:0-4545 GCA_036128675.1 Myxococcota bacterium
CCACGCGACCTTAGTTCAGCCTACCGCTACTATTGCAACGCAACACTTGAGGACGCCCACGCGGCGGAAGCCGATGCGCAAGCAGCACTGGACGTCCTACTTGGACAGGTTCAGCGTTACCCCCAGATCCCTACTGCAGTGAATGATTTAGCGTCCTTTATTAAGCCGCGAGATCCCAATGCTCTTGATCAGGAAGGCAAGCTGAAGTGGCAGGATGGGCAAGCCGTTATCACTTTTGGCAAACATCGCGGGCGCTCTCTGCAAGAGCTCGTACGCGCTGAGACGAACTATCTTCACTGGATCTTGGACAAAGATTTTGCTCCTGAGCTCAAGGGGATCATCCGAGAAGCACTCGACGGAAATTTTCCGAAACCGAATTAACTCCGCCGACGCTTAGAGCTTGAGCAGCCCCCCTCGCCCGCGTAGACTCGACCTCATGAGCACAAAACGCGTACTTATTGTGGACGACTCCGAACTTATGCGGAAAGTCCTAACAGATTTTATCACGGGTGACCCAAAGCTCGAAGTGTGTGGCGAAGCCGCAGATGGCATGGAAGCAGTCAAGGTTGCCGACGAGCTCAAACCAGACCTTATTCTTCTGGATATGGAGATGCCCGAGTGGGATGGCATGGGTTTTCTTCGTCATTTTCGTCACAAATACGAAGGTAAAGTCATCGTTCTCTCTGGCCGCGTCGGCGGAGCGTTCAAGCCCATCGGGATGGCAGCTGAACGAAGTGGCGCAGATGCCGTCGTCTCAAAACCGACCGGAAAGGCCGGGGACGGGATCACCGATAGTCTCGGTGAAGAGCTAAAGGCTAAAATCTACGAGCTACTCGAGATTGCTTAGCCCCGACGTAATGCCCGCCGCATCTCCAGGTCGGCCTCACGCTTCTTAATCGTCTGGCGTTTGTCCTGCGAGTCCTTGCCCTTGGCCAATGCAATCTCGAGCTTCACGCGATTCGCTTTGAAATAGAGCTTGGTAGGGACAATCGTAAAGCCCTTCTCTTGGACCTTCAGCCAAAGCTTCTCAATCTCACGGCCGTGCAAGAGTAACTTACGGGTACGGTCAACCTCATGATTAAACTGATTGGCTTGCTTGTAATGCGCGATATGCGCATTGAGAAGGAAGACTTCACCACTGACAATCGAGACATACGCCTCGGCAATCTGCACACGTCCCTCTCGGCAAGACTTCACTTCAGAACCATGGAGCTGAATCCCCGCCTCAAATGTTTCGCCCAGGGCATAGTTGAAACGAGCGGCCCGGTTTTCGCAGATAAGTGAGCGTCCATCAGAGCTCGGCGCGGACGCATTATTTTTTTTCTTCTTCGCTGCCATAGAGGCCTGGCTAACACGAAGCTGAAAGATTGTCAGGGCCGAGGTCTTGAATTCAACTCGCCCACCTCGCATCATCCAAGGAGCCAATGTAGGAGACTTGCAATGAACACACCGACCATCAAGAAGATCTTAGTCGCTATCGACTTTTCGGAAAGCGCGCGCGCTGCCTTTTATGCCGCCCTAGACCTCGCGGTTAAATACGACGCAGACACCTACGTGCTCCACGTCTCAGAGCCGGTCCGTGCCTTCGACTTCGGCAAAAAGAAGTATGTAGATACCATCGAGGCTATCGAGCGAGTGGAGGCCGGCGTACAAAAGCGACTCGACGAACTCTGGGGAACCGGTGGACTTGAGAAGGTTGATCGACGCCGCGTCCACCTCGTTGTTCGGGGCGGAAAAGCTGACCAAGAAATCATCGAAACCGCCAAGGCCAAGGGTGCCGACGTCATCGTCATGGGAGCCAGTGGTGCGGGTGGCCCAGTCACAACCGCACTGGGCAGTACCAGCGAGCGGGTTGTGCGCCATTCGCCCTGCTCAGTCCTCTGCATCCGCGGTGAGACGGGCGAGCGCGACGAGGTCGCGGAACAAGTTGACGACTTCTGAACCCGGTTTAAAACGGGGAGCCTAAGCTCCACTCAATCTTATAAGGGATATCGCCGGTAAAGCGTCCGTCTGTCATCACCGGTATCGAGATGCTAAGACGGGGGATAATCCAATACGCCCAACCCATCGCAATTCGACCGCGAATCTCTGCCCCCACACTCATTCGGCCGCGCTTCAGCTCGTCCCACGCCTTGCTGTAAACCGAAGACAATGTACCGCCTTCATCTCTTCCGAAGACACTTCCAGAGTCCATGAAAAAGACCCCATACAAGCGGTCGAAAAATAACGGAAGACTCCAGAGGCCGCGCTGAGGATACCAAATTGGGAACCTATACTCCATATAGAGTGCTGCGAGACCGCTCCCCTCCAGTACATCGCCGGTTGTACTTGAAAATCCTCTGAGCGGATAAAACGTATCAAGCTGGGTACTAAAGAGGGAGTTTCCGAAGCCTCCCCCAAGGCGAAAGCGTTCCTTAAACTCGGGGCCGAGTGAAAAGGCGCTGGCAACGCGCATCGTCAGTACATGGTTATCGAAGAGGGGATTATTGACAAAGAGCTGCCCTGCAGTTCGCATGAGGACCTGTTCAAAGGTAGCTCCAAAGGCCTTACTAAAGTATCGACTCACCACCGACGCAGTCACCCCACGCTCTGCACTTACCGAGCGCTGGTAGCCTCGAAGATTCGCATATTGATACCCTGCATATGAAGACGCAAAATTCCCAAACGATGCGGCCGATAAGACTTCTTCAGAGATACCATCGTAGGCATTACGGTTCTCAAAACTATATCCGGCGAAGAGAGCGTGGCGTTGTCCGATCGGCCAGGAGATGGAACCTCCTCCACCTCGCCGGGCCTCGAAGGCCCAGCCAGTGCCTGCAAGATTGCCGGCATCGTCCTGGTAGTAAAAGAGATAGGGTATCTCCTGCTTCGACGCATACACACTAAGCGTTGGGTACCATTGGTCGTTCGAGTAGCTCGCTACAAAGCTTGGATTCCGCGTCTCCCAGCCTACCCGGGTCGCAACGCCCCAGCTATGTTCGCCAAGAGCATCGAGTCCTCCCGTCAAGAGGCTGGCACTCCAGTCCCCGTTAAACTCGAAGATCGCCGGTAGAATAATGAAGTTATCCGCACTCGGCATCAGCGACTTCCAGGGCTGATAAGGAGACAAACGCTCAAATTGTTCATTGAGGGCTAAGGGGGGCTCCGCGCTTCGCTCGACACCATTGAGCAGGGCATTTTCGTGCATCGTGGCCTGAGGGCTCCGCTCGAAGGTGACCGACTTCCAGGTTGTGCGATCAAAAGGTAACGTATGCAACGCAAACCCACCCGCCTGAGCGTACCGCATCAGGAGCGTTTTCCCATCGCGTGAGAGATCTGGCTGGAAAACACCGCCAACAACGTTGGTTACTTGGAAAGTTTCACCGGTGGCCAATTCTACTGCGTAAATATTGAAGACCCCAGTGCGGTCACTGTCGAATAGGAGATAGGCTCCATCCGGAGAAAAGGCTGCGTTGTTATCTAGGGCGCGGTCTGAGGTAATCCGTTGTTTGAAAGCACCTGTCTCAAAATCAAATAAAACGATGTCGCGATACCCACCGGAGAAAAACACCGAGACCGCAATGGTCTTGCCGGCCGGCGAAACAACCGGGGACGCGAATTGGATGTCGCCAGAGCCTGGCACCAATGTACGAACCTGCATCTTGCCATCATCAAGTCGCTTACCGACCTTCAGTGCATTCTGATGGAGTTCATTTGTGACGAAGAGTACTTCCCCTCCTGGCGTCAAGGTAGGATCGCGCGCCCGTAGACTTTTCGTCGCAGGTAAAGATTCATCCTGGAGTTTCTGAATCTTCTTGGTCTTCAAATCCAGGACGTAGAGGTCAGCGTAATTATTGAAGCGTTCGGTGATGGCGTTTCGAGAAAACACCACTTCGTCCTGACTCGAGCCAAAACGGACGCTGTAGGTATCACGCACCAAGACAGACTCTTTTTCGGAACTCGGGTCGTAGAGACGAACGGTACTTCCATCGACGGGCGACCAGTGGCTAAAAATCACCCGTCCATCGTCAATAAAGCGCGCGCCCGACATCTGCTTGAGTCCTTCGATGAGGGGTTTGGTCGCCGAGAGCCCTTCCACCTTGAGCGAAGACTTCAATGCGAGACCATCCGCCCGAACTTCATCTAGAAATTCTTCCCAGAGTGCTGCGAGAGGCTGACCGAATTCCGCCCATCCCAAAAGACCGTGAATATAAGGCACCGGGGATGAAGCGATATTCTTATAAAAGTCTCGGATCTTGTCGTGCCCGAAGCGCTTAGCGAGGAATAGGTGAAAGCGTCCCCCCCAAAAGTAGGCAACGGTCGGACCAGGCCAGTCACTAAAGAGCACGTGCGCTTGGTCCAAATGGATGTCTTCGCCCTCCAGAGCAGCCAATCGAAGAATCATGTCCACGTAGGTTGAGCGCCCACGTCCGGTGGATGTCATGATCGTCTCGACATAGGTAGCAACGCCCTCAGTCATCCATTGCGGTGCATAAGCGTTCATTGAGACGTATTTGCCGACAAAGAAGCGGAGGAAACTGTTGAGGCCGTGATGCTGGTCGATAT
>JAYYQC010000450.1:0-17756 GCA_036128675.1 Myxococcota bacterium
GAAGTTCCGAGATAGGCTTGAAGAGTTTTATAGCAAGCGCGTGCGTGGGAACGCGCTCAATGGCTCACCGATTTTTGAACTTCTCGATGACTATCGCCAATATTCATTGATCGATGAATTTGAATTGCTTGGACTTGAGCAAGGTGTCGAGCTAGCCCGTCCCAAAGTGGACTGGGAAGAGGGTCTCTTTGTCGTAACTGCGGGTCAAGTAGCGGTGATAAATGAGACTGGCGAAGAGCGGTTTCGTTTTGAGGTTAACGATGCCCTCGGTGGCATCCTACTGCCGGCCAAGGCGAAGCTAGTCGCGACAAAAGCCGCAACACTTATTCACATTGGCTCCAAGCATTATAGCGAACTTTACGAGGATCATCCTCGCTTTAGGAGCTACATCGAACGGCTTCGTAAGCTCATTGGCCATGCACTGGGGCAATCGACAGCAGAGGCCTCGTCGTCTGATTAACCTTTCACGCCATAGTGACGCTGAAGCAGCGAGTAGGCGGCATTAAGAGCTTTCATTTTGCTCTCGGCGACCTCTTGCAGTTCCGGACCCATCCCCGCGACCTTATCGGGGTGGTAGAGCTGGACCGTGCTTGTGTAGGCTTTTTTTACGTCTTTCCAAGAGGGCTCGCCATCGAGACCGAAGAGGCTTAGTGCATCCTGAACGTCTTTCGACTTAGGAGCCTCGGCTGGCCCATTGCCTGGGCTGCCGGTACCACCTGGCCTACCAATACTCGGCTTCAGCAAGTCTCGGATAATAAACCAGACGACATACGAAAGGGAGGCCAATGCCAGGAGCTTGATTAGATTCACCATAACTTATGTGGCAAATTCCTGGATAATTTGGCTTGGGTCAACCCGAAAGCGTGGTAGGCGCTGGAGTGTATGTCTGGTTTTCGTGTAGGTTTTGGTTGTTAGGAACTTTTTCCATTGAATACGTCACAGCCTGCGGGCTGGTTGGGGTGGCATGTTTCGACAGGTTCTTGTGCTTTTGGCTTTAGGCATGGCGTCTCTGAATGCCCATGGTGCCGATGGTGTCCGTGTAGAAGGCTCCGATGAGTGGCGTGTTCAGGCAGCTAAGGTTCGTTATGCCATCCGTCAGGTCCTCACCAGCGAGAATATTGAGCTTGTCGCGGCACAAAGTCTTCGAGCTGAGCCGACTCCTTTGGACTTATCCGGCCGGCGGGCTCTCACCGAAGCATCCAAGGCCATCGATTTGTTGATGTTGGATGAGGCAGCACAGGTCCTAGAGAATGTCCTAAATGAAGTATCGGCTCGTCCTGCCCAGCTTCGAGATCCCATGTGGTACGCTGAAGCTTATCAGACATTAGGTATCGTCTATGGGCTTCGAGGTGAGAGAGACCGTGCTCGAAGTGTCTGGAGCACAAGTAAGCGACTGGCACCAGATCTGCTGCCAAACCCCGCGCTCTTTAATCCCGAAATGCGGGCTCTCTACGACGCTATCGAAGTCGGTACTCAATTCGGTGCGTTAAGGGTGACCTCCACACCGGCGGGGCTCGATGTTTATATCGATGGAGTGCCGAGGGGCGTAACGCCGTTTCGAGCCGATCGTGTTCCGGTTGGAGATGTCACACTCCGGGTTCAGGGACTCGATGGGCAGGCGAGTGGTCAGCGTGTTCTGGTGCTTCCAGGTCGAGAACGGTCGGTTGATTTTCCGAATGGTCCTAAATCTCAAGGCTTTGATGAAGGTTCCACCCGATGCTCAGAGCTACTTTCGACCTTGTGGCTGGCAGATTTGAAAGTTGTGGCTGACCGAATGGAAATCGAGGTCAGTACCGAAGCATGTAGTGACTCTGGACGCTCAGATATCGAGTTTCGAGTTGTGACCGGTCTAGACGTTGATGAGGCCTCGTTGGTTCGAGAGCTTTCACTTGAGCTTAAGGCGCAGACGGCTCCCAAAGAGATGGATCTTGGCTTTTCCTCTTCTGGCCGCGGTGCTTGTGGCGGGATTTCTTGTGAGCGTTACAAGAGTATCGTCGCTTGGAGCACGTTTGGAACGAGCCTAGCCTTGGGCGCGGGTGGAGGATTGCTTTGGTGGTTGGCGAGTGAAGATGAGAAAGAGTTTCGCGCACAGGATTATCCGCGCGACCTCAACGAATCTCTCGCCATTAAGGACCGCGGTAAGCTTCGCGCTCTCCTTGGCGATGTCTTGGTGGCCAGCGCGGGGGTGGGCGTGCTGAGTGCTGCCACCCTCTGGCTTTTCTGGGAGCCAGGAATGAGTGCATCGGATGGTCCGCAAATCGCATTGGTTCCTCTCGAGAGCGGGTGGATGTTGGGCCTACGAGGAGAGTTCTGATGAAGTCGGTACGAGTGGCTTGGGGACTAAGTCTAGGAATGCTTCTCATTGTGGGCTGTTCGGTTGGTATGGACTGGGACCCCGATGGGTTGCCTTGCTCCGAATCTGGTACCTGTGAGGTCGGGTATAGCTGTTTCCTCCCTCCTGGAGATTACCCGAGCTCGGATTTGAGCGAGCTGCGGCGGTGTGTTGAGGACGGCAGCATTGAGCGTGGGAACTCTTGTACCAACGATGTCCAGTGTGCGGGGGAATTGAGTTGCTTCGAATACCAGTGCACCTCAGAGTGCCAGGGGGACTATTACACCCGTAGCGATTGCCAGCCAGAGGAGTTCTGCCTTCCGCTCTTTCAGACCAACCGCAAAGGCGCGTGTATTCGAGGGTCCGGTTGTGTCGAGGATGCTGACTGCGGCGCGGATTCGATATGTGTTACGATTGATGATAGCGCATCCACATGTTTATCTCAGTGTGAGATTAGTTGGGCTGATGATGGTACTTATGTCGACAACTGCGGCTCGACCATTACGTCGAAGCTCACCTGTCAGCCGGTTGGTCCGCAATCTGTAGCGCGTTTGGCTTGTCTTCGAAGTGGAGTGGGCCAAGCGGTCGGTACGCAATGCGATCTGGGGCCTCAAAGCTGTGACTCTGGTGCATTTTGTCTGTCTTCAACGAATAGTTGTAAAGAGTATTGCGATTTAGATGCGGTAGAGGCCTGTGACGATGGCGGTACATGTCAGGCTTATCAAATTGGGAATCAGCAAATGGTCGGATACTGTACGAACTAAGGGGCGATGCCTCTTAGCTCTGGCGATGTGACTCTATCCATTCGTTTAGCTTTACACGTTCTGCTTCATCGATGCCTGTGAACTCAATCCCCATCCCTGGAGCATGGTCCTTGTCACCGCGAGTAACCCAGGCGACCCGTCCAGTTACTGCTCCTTGAAAAAAATCGAATGGGAGCACTATCTCCAAGGTGGTGCCGATATCCAGCAGAACATCGCTCCTCAAAAACGCTCCGCCCTGACTCATATTGAGTACATCGAAGAGAATATCGCCGTGCTGCGCTTGGTTGGCTTCGTGCGCTCGGAATTCGACCGAGACAGGGTGCCGCATAAATCGTCGAGGGTTTTCAGACATCAGTGGGCACCTCCATCATGCTCGATGGTAAGGTCCTCCGAGCCGAATTTGATCCACGCGATAGAGCTGCTCGCAAAGTAAAGCCAGCGCAAATCGGTGGGGTAAAGTGAGTGAGGACAGTCTCCAGAGCTCTTTTGCGCGCGCTTTTACACGCTCGTCGAGGCCATTGGCTCCGCCGATGACAAACGACGTCGCATTGAAGTGTCCTTCTAATCTCCATGATCTGACTTTGTCGTACATCGCCATGGTCGTCAAAATTTCGCCATGTTCGTCGAGTGCAATCAGTCTTGCTTGGTCCGGGAGCTTTGCGAGGAGATCGTCCGCTTCTTTACTCGGATTAGACTCCTTAAGGCGAATGAGCTCGATAGGCGCGGACTTTTGAAGCCGCTTGATAAAAGTGCCCGCCGAATCGAGCATCGGATCGGCGGACTTTCTTCCGAACCAATAGATCTTTATACCGCTCATCGCTGGTGGAGTCGCCGGCTAGTCTTCGATACGGGCTTGAGGCGCATGCTTCCAAAGCTCCTCAAGTTGATATTCGCCTCGCTGATACTGATGGAAAACGTGCAGGATAATATCTCCAAAATCGACCAAAGCCCATTGTCCTTCGCGAAGCCCCTCACTGCTAAGGGCGGTGAGGTTATGCTCTCTCTTTAACGTGAGGCTCGTGTTTTGCGCAATCGCTTCGACGTGTCGGTCACTGGTTCCCGATGCGACGATCAGGTAATCGGCGTAGCTTGATTTGCCTCGTACATCGATCTCCACGATATCGAGTGCTTTCTGATCGGAGACAATGCCAGCAATAAGTTTCGATAGTTCTGGTGTATCCACGGTCGTATCCTTCGGTTAAATCGAGTGGCGGCTCTTATGAAACCGCGTCGTCTCTGTAAAGCGCCTCTAAGGCGTAGGCTCGGTAGGGAGTTCGTAAAAGCTGAGATTGCCTTTTTTAGGTCGGGCACGCGAGACCTCGTCAACGATATGATTGAGCCCCTCAGTCGAGATTTCCTCGCTGTTTTCTCGAATGGTCGACTCGAATCGAAGAGTCAGCTCTGAGCTTGTCTCGGGCGACTGTGCGTCAGAGATCGACAGGCGACCTCGAAATGAGCTCTGAACAACGACCGTCGTTTCGACGTCGATAAGCATAAATCCGCTTACCTCAAGAGGTTTAGCGCGCTCGCGCCATCCCGCGACGGGCGCTAATCGGGTTTCTGATTGTGGAAGTTGGTAGCTCGCTTTCGTGAGGGTGTTGTCGAGCTGCAGGATGAATGCAAAGCGGCGAACCTCACGTCCCTCAAATTCCTCAGGGCCTTTATCCTCGACCGTCAGATAAGGGTAGAAGAGCTCAAAGGTATGACTTTGCGGGCTTAACGCCAGTTCTCCCCACTTTTCAATTTCTATATCTCGGCGTGGCGTCGTTCTGACGCGACCATTGCCATGCCGCACCAGGAGTTGCGTTCCTTGGAGCCAGACGTCGATCGCTTTCGCGTCGGAACTCCTGATTCCCGCGTGGAAGTTCTGGGTGGCGTCTTCGCGGTAGGTGTGTCGGTCAAGTTGACGAAAGTTCTTGTTGCCTTCCGTAAAGCTCATCTCGGCCTCGCATTCGAAGGCAAAGGGGGGAAGGCGCTCAGCAACCTCGACGAAGGGCATGCTTAGAACGCGTGCAAGCTGGTCTGAGTCTGAACTTAAAAGGTTTAGCTCAATGGGAGAGAGCTTGACCTGTACACGACCAGCTGCAGATCTCTCTACTGGAGCCTCGCTGGAAAAGCAGCCCATGAGTATTCCGAGGCAAAGAGTAGCGCAGGTTTGGATCGATCGTCGGTGTCTATTCATCGCGAGCCTTATAGCTCAACTTTCTTGTCTTTCCAGTCTATTAGCGTCACTTTCCTTGCTTAGCGCGCCTAGGGTCGCATACTTAGAGGACAGGGGTTGGATCTTCAAACGCTCTGTGAAGTGAGAACCCTGGTGGTGATTGCACAAACGCAACGGAGAATTCATTGAAAAACGCGTCTTTCTGGCTTCGATTCGCCCTCTCTCATTTGCTGGTTATTGCAGTTGGGATTGGCTGTCAGCCTTCTTCACCAAGCCTTGAAGAAATTGATGCGCTGGCCAACGAGCAGCTGGCGTCTCGTGACGACTCTTTGCGTGCCGGCGGGGGCCGTCGATTTAAGAATTACGACCTCGCGGCGCACCAAACGCTCTCTCGCGTTATCTACTACATCAAGGAACACTACGTAGACCCGTCGCGGGTCTTTCCGAAAGAGATGTTTGTCGCAGCAGTTGAGGAGATCGAAAAGTCGGTTCCTGAAGTTCTCGTGGATGCCCGAGACCATTCGGTTGCTGTTACTGTAGGTGACCAAGAACGAGAGTTCCGCATCGATAATTTAGACCAGCCATGGGAAGTAGCCATGGCGCTTCGAGATGTCTTTGGTTTTCTGCAGGATAAAGTTGCTGAAGGCACAGAGCTGCGCGATATCGAGTATGCAGCGATCAACGGGTTACTCTCTACGTTGGATCCGCATTCAGTACTCTTACGTCCCGAAAGCTTCGATGATGTCCGAATGTCCACTAAGGGAGAATTTGGTGGTTTAGGCATCGTGATCTCAATTCGCGACTCCAGGCTTACGGTTATATCGCCGATCGTTGATACACCTGCTTACCGTGCTGGTATCAAAGCGCAGGATAAAATTGTTAAAATTGGTGAGGAATCAACGGTAAACATGAGCACCGAGGATGCGGTTACACGACTTCGCGGCAAACCTGGTACCAAGATCGATATCTGGATTCTAAGAAGCGGTTGGGACGAACCCCGACTCTTTAGGCTTCAACGTGCAATCATCAAGATTGAGAGTGTAACAAGTGAGCTTTTAGCGGATGGCGTTGGCTATATCCGGATCAAGAACTTTCAAGGCAATACCTACGATGACATGGTGAGCCAACTCGACGGCCTTCGAGCCAAGCTTGGTGGAGAACTGAAGGGCTTAGTTCTCGACCTACGAAATAACCCCGGTGGTCTTCTAGATCAGGCTGTTGCAATTGCGGACCATTTTATTGCGAGTGGTCCTTTGGTCATTACAGTCGGCGAGGGGCGCAAGAAACGGGAAGAGCGGTCGGCGAGCTATATCGGATCTGAAACACAGTACCCCATGGCTGTACTGGTGAATGGTGGAAGTGCATCTGCGTCTGAGATCGTCTCCGGAGCCATTAAGAACCTCGACCGTGGCATCGTTGTCGGTCAGAAAACTTTTGGGAAGGGGTCGGTTCAGGTTCTCTACGACTTCAAAGATCGCTCGGCGCTCAAACTGACGATTGCTCAGTATCTGACCCCCGGAGATGTCTCGATTCAGTCAGTCGGCATTCAGCCTGATATCGTTGTTAACCCGATCATGATTAAGGAAGAGATGGTCCGGGCTTTCGAGCCAAATCGAAGCCCACGAGAAGAGGACCTCGACCACCACCTGAAGAAGTTTGATCGTGCGAATACCGAAGCGCAAAAGGCCGCTTTCACAATCGATCACGTGCAGAACGATGAGGTAGAGGACAAAGACCCCGAGCCGGATGAACTCGCAGACCAGTTCCGAACCGACTACGAGATCGACCTGGCACAGAAACTACTCAGCACATCAAAAGGGACGCGTCCGCAGATGCTTGATTCGAGCAAGCTGGTTCTTGAGGATGAAATTCAGAAGCAGGGAGTATTGACTGCAGAGGCCTTCGAGAAGTTGGGGATCAACTGGGAAGCGAAGTCGGCTAGTCCGAGTTCTCCACTTTCGGTTTCATCGACCATTGTGGTTAAGCCAAAGACCGGTAAGAAGGTCTTCGCGGGTGCTTCAGTTGATGTAATCGCGACGGTTACCAATCGTTCCCAAAATACGATGAGTCGGGTCTATGGTTTATCAAAGTCAGAGAATGGCTTCTTCGACCGGCTTGAGTTTCCCTTTGGGACTCTAAAACCGGGAGAAACCAAGCAGTGGTCTGTAGAACGCAAATTACCATTGGCGCTCTCAGAAAGAGCTGACCTGGTGGAGTTTGAAGTCCATAGTGACACCAATATCGAGGAACAAGGTTCATCGACGATCGCAGAGATTTCAGCAGAGACACCACCGCTTTTGACCTACAGTTATCACTTTGATGACCGTAAAGGCGGCAACGGCGATGGCTTAATTCAAGTAGGTGAGCAGGTCGACTTTATTATCGACGTAAAGAATCTCGGGAAAACCGCAGCAAAGGATGCATTCGTCACAGTGCGCAATAGCGGTGGTTCTGAAGTGTTTTTGAAGGTGGGACGCGCGTCGCTCGGTGAGATTGCCGCAGGTAAGAGCAAGCGCGCCTCGTTGAACTTTGAAGTAAAGGGTAACACCGGTGTAAGCGCGGCGAAGCTTCAGCTATCCGTATGGGATGGTGAATTCGCGACGGGCTTCTCGGATGAGCTTGAGATAGCTTTTGGCGAGGCGAAGCAAATTCAAAAAGTCAGAGGGGTCGTGGAGTCTAAGGTCGATGTAACGGTCTACAGTGGTGCGTCTGCGGCGACCAATCCGATTGGTACGCTCAAGTCCGGCGCTCGGGTAAGGGCTACTATGAAGACTGGTGGATTTACGCGCGTCGTCCTTGGAAAAGATGCTTTTGGCTTTATCGACTCGAATGCTTTGAAGTCTGCGAAGAAGCTTCGAAAGAAACTCGGATTCAAACGGCAGCCAGGCCAGGAGCCGCCTCGTATTGGACTGTCTTTGCCAGCACTGATTACCGAGGATTCCGCGCTAAATCTTGAGATCCAGGTCTCTGACCGCGACTCGCTTCGGGATATGTATATATTTGTGAACGAGCAGAAGGTCTTTTTCACGAAGCTCGGTGACGCAGTGCGCGGCAAAGATGGCGAGACGGTGGTACTACGCCCGAAGATTCCATTGGAGGAAGGTACCAACGAGATCGGTCTTGTTGTTCGAGAAAGCGATACTCTTATGGGTCGACGCAGCTTTGCCATATATCGGAAGCCAATCAAATTAGGCACCGCTAAGCCTGCGGAGTTACGCAGTCAGTGAAAGCATTCATATTGGCTGCGGGCCTCGGGACACGACTTAGGCCGTTAACCTCAACCTACGCCAAGCCTGCTCTGCCATTAGGGCATAAGGCGATGCTGCAGCGGGTGATTGAGGACTTGATAAGAGCAGGCATTTCAGACATCCGCGTCAACAGCCATCACTTACCCGAGACAGTAGAAGACGTACTTGCTGGTTGTCGCAATTTAGGTGCAAACCTTACATCCCAATTTGAGGCAGAACTACTTGGTACCGGTGGAGCGCTCTTAGCTTCCGAGGACTGGATTGGGCAGAGCCCTCTCTTAATCGTAAACGGTGATGCGGTTTCCGACCTGTCATTTGAAAACTTAATCGCAGAGCATCGTATGAACTCGCCCTTGGCTACGATGGCCTTGCGGGTGCCAGACGAAGGTGAGCAATTTGGTCCGGTTGAGATTGACCGCTCCGGAAAAGTAGTCCGGATTTTAGAAGATGGGCCAACGCAGGGAAATACAGAAGTTCGGATGTTTTGCGGGATTCATATTCTTGAGTCGAAATTTCTCGAATTGTTAAAGCCCCACGGCTTTAGTTGTGTGGTTCGAAGAGGCTACCTTGAGGCTCTTCGGGAAGGTGGCGAAGTTCGTAGCTTTATGCACACCGGTTATTTTGCCGACGCGGGTACACCTGGACGTTTTCTAGATGCTCACTGGCATACACTTACCTCAGAGCATCCCGCTGGGACAGGTCACGGCCCGGCTCAGGCGAGAGGCAGCACTTGGTGGCTCGAGGATGGGATTGAGTTTGGCGCTGCGGTAGAGCTGGGGGCTCGAGTTTCGATTGGTCGAGGAGCTAAAGTCGGTGAAGGGGCTTATCTTGAGGATACGCTGGTCGAACGCGGCGCGGTTGTGGAACCAGGGGAAAGGTTAGTAGGTGTCATCCGGCTCGCCTCCGGTGCCACTGCCATCCGCTAAGCGTTTGAGGGCCTCATGCGCAATCGAGCCAGGAAATCCGCGGCGAGCTAGTCGAGCCAGCCAGCGCCGATAGTGGCGTTGAGCTTCGAGACGGTCTTTGCTCTCAGGAGCCTGGTATCTTGGTCTAAGGTATCGCAAGGCGCGTTCAAGAAGTTCGTCGGACTCCTTTGAGTTTTCAAGACTGGCATCGACACCACGCTTGCGCGACTTTTCCTGGATCCACCGTGGCCCTCTGCACGTCCGTTGTGCTTCGCGGGCAATTGCTTCTGACACCGCCTCATCGTCGATCAAGCGGAGGCCTTCAGCCCATTCTATGACGGTTTGGATCGTATCTTGGGTGTGTTCCCGTCGCTTGAGGCGCGTCCTGAGCTCGGCCTCAGAGAGCATCCGCTTGCTCAGTGCTCGCAGCACATAGGATTTTGCTGCGGTAAGTGGGTCGGGTTCGTCAGTCATTTGCGTTTGGGTTTTGCGGCGGACGCGGTCCTTGGGGTAGATTGCAAAGAGTTAGGAAGGCGAATGCGATAGAAATGACGGCGCAGTCAAGACCTGAAAATGCGAGCTCCCAGCCTTTGAGGTTTGGGCAATACGTTCTCCTTGACCGGATTAATGTCGGAGGAATGGCCGAGGTGTTCAAGGCCAAGGCCTTTGGCGTCGAGGGCTTCGAGAAGATCGTTGCTATTAAGCGCATTCTTCCAACGATGAGTGAGGACGACGAGTTCATCAAGATGTTTGTCGATGAGGCAAGGATCACCGTTCAACTCCATCATGAAAACATCGTACAGGTCCATGAGCTTGGCCGTGAGTCTGGACAATATTATATCGCGATGGAGTACGTCTCTGGTCGAGATATGCGTCAGGTCTTGGACGCGATGAAAAAGCGGGGTTTGACGATCCCGGTCTCCACAGCAGCATACATCGCAAGCAGTGTGGCGGAAGGTTTGGACTACGCGCACCATAAGGCGGATGCGAATGGGAATAATCTGAATCTCATTCACCGCGATGTTTCTCCGCAGAATATTCTCGTCAGCTATGACGGCGCAGTGAAGATAACCGACTTTGGTATCGCGAAGGCGGAGGACCGGGCTTCGAAGACCCAGGCGGGGGTTTTAAAAGGAAAGTTCGCTTATATGAGCCCGGAGCAGGTGCGAGGACAGGCCATTGATGGTCGTTCGGATATCTTTGCTGTTGGCATTCTTCTCTATGAAATGGTGACCGGCGAACGACTCTTTTTGGGGGAAAGTGATTTCTCCACGTTGGATAAGGTTCGCAAGGCAGAGGTCCGTCCACCTTCCGAGCTTAATGCCGACCTACCGCCTGCGCTCGAGGCAATCATTCTTAAGGCTCTCGCTCGCGAGCCGGGCGATCGCTATTTGAGGGGCGCTGAACTCGCTGAGGCTCTCGAGCAATTTCTAATCGAGGATGCGACGATCTTCAGTGCGAAGCGTATGCGGTCTTTTATGGAGCAGCACTTCTCTGAGGATCGCGAGAGAGAACTCAGCCGTATGCGGTCGCTGCCGCCCACGCCCCCTCCTCCACCTGCGGGTGCCACAGGTGGTGGTCCACCGCCTCCACCTATGCCCGATGATGTTCCTGCATTGGGAGGAGAATCCGAAAAGACCGTGATCTTCGCCGGTGGAATGGATTTTGGTGGCGAGAAGACCGAACTTTTTGATGCATCTAAACTTGGTCTTTTTGACCTACCGTCTGCTGGCTCGGAGCCACCAAGCGATCGCTCGAATGATGCGACCGTTATGTTTGAACCCAAAGAACTTGAGAGAGTTGTAGCTGAGACGGGTGTAACAAAAGCATCCCCGGTCGCGGCACCAGCCAGCGGGGTTACACGGGGGCTTCAGGCAATCGCAGGTCTTGTGACCTTGGCCTTGCTCGCGCTCGGGGTGGTTTCCCTTATCGGCAGCGATAGCGTCGCTCTTCGGGTCAATGTTGAGCCGACTGTGCCATTTGAGCTTCGGCTTGATGGGAACGTTGTAGGGACTGAGTCACCCGTTGTTGTCCCCTCTGTATCGATCGGAGAGCATCGCCTTAGCGTGAGTGCCGAAGGTTACCTCTCTCAGGAATATACCTTCGAGGTGGTCGAAGGTAGTGAAAACCAGGTGAACTTGGCGCTGGAAGCGGATGAAAGTGCTTTTAAGAATGGTCAAATGGTTATTGTGACCGACCCACCGAATGCGGAAGTTATCATCAATGGTGGTCAACCGCTTCAATCACCGGTTACGCAGGAAAATCTCGATCGGAGAATCGAACATGTGATTCAGGTAAGCGCTCAGGGATTTTTACCTCAGACTCGACGTTTTGTCTTTCGAGAAGAGCCAAAAGAAACTCTCCAGATTAAGTTGGAGAAGGTACTCTTAAAGGCAAGCCTTAAAGTGACATCACGACCGAGTGACGCGATTGTAATGCTTGATGGTAAGCCTGTTGGTAAAACACCACTCGACCTCTCCGATGTCGCACAATCGGAAGGTGCTCGACTGTCTGTGCTCCTCGCAGGGTTTGAGCCATACAACGAGGTACTTGTCTTGAAGCCGGGTAAACTTTCCAAGGTGGATGCGCGTTTAAAGGCTATTCCGACCCAAAAGGCTAAGGGTAAAGGCTGCACAGGTGAGGCAGGCAAGTGGAGTGTCATGACCGTGAATATTCCGGATTGTCGAGTCCGTATTGGTCGGACTGAGATGGGTGTCGCTCCTTTCTTTAAAAAGAAAGGGCCCAGTGGTCGCTGCGAGATCAAAGTAGAATGTCTTGATGGACGTAAAAAGGTGATGCGAAGAAAGGCTCAGGCTGGCGTTAACGAGCGCATCATCATTAAACCTGACGACTGGAAGTAACCTGTACTGGCTTCTTGAGTCTCAATGTCGGTCTATCGTTCCCCGTGAAGTGCATTGCCGTCGATTACTGCACTCCAAGTCGTACGCGTCGGCTTAGGCCTAAAGTGACGAGTAGAATAAAGATCCCGAGGCTTTCGCCTTGGTGTGTCGATGCACATCCGCGCTGACGCATGAGGACCTCGGCATCAACTTTGGGCGCGAGTGGAACTTGAGGGTCGTCGGCTTCTAAGGCCTTGGCTATCTCAACGAGTTGATCTGCGTCTTGTTTTATCGGTGGGCTCGCGGTGAGCTCTGCGAGACGGTCGAGACGCAGCGCAATTTCACGGAGTACCGCGGTTGCTGAGATGCGCGGTTCATCCTGTTTCGCCGGTTTTGGTTTCACGGCTTCTTCGGAGGCACTTGGTGCTGGTACCACTGCTGCGTTTGCAGCCGGCGCGGCCGGCGCTGGTGTCGCTGGCGCTGGATTGAGTTTGAGTCTCATCTTGGTGATGAGCTCTTGGACGTCCGCTTTATCGATTGGGTCAAACTCCAAATAGCGCTCGTAATAGTGGATGGAGCGTTCCCAATCTTTGAGCTGTTCAAAGACTCTGGCGAGGGTGAGTAGGGTGTTCGGGTGTGGCATCAGCGAAAATGCCTTTTCGAGAGCCTCCACGCCGTCATCGACCTTTCCTGATTTCAGTAGGGCCATGCCAGTTCGATAGTATTTCCGAGCGTCGGCGCGGATATCCGCGAACGCCGTTATTGAAAAGCCGAACAAGAGGGTCACCGTCAGGGCTACGACGCTTATACGCTTCAACATGGACTCACCTTGGTTCAGTAAGGGTTATCTTTTAAATCATCTAAGTCGAGCTCAAGCTTCGGTTCGGGCTTCGGTTCCGGTTTGGGCTCCGGTTTGGGCTCTGGCTTTGGCTCCGGCTTTGGCTCCGGCTTTGGCCTCGGTTTGGGCCTTGGAGAGGCCTTCACTTTCTTCGTGGTGGTACCACGTTTCTTTGTGACAACTCGACTAGGTGGTTTCTCCACCACGATTTCGAGCAGCTCAGCGTTCACGCCAGTCTCGAGACTCGGATCGGTAACTTTAACGGTGGTCGTTTTATAGCCGGCTTTCGCGAACGTCAGGGAAACTGAACCATTGTCCTCAAGTGCGTCTTGCCCGAATTCGATATCACACGGTGTTGCAGGGCAGAGCGGCGTATCACCCATTGAAAGAGTGGCTCCAGAAGGCGTCGAGGTAGCAAGTAGCTTTATCATCGCGGGCTTTGCTTCGGGCTGCTCCACCGCTTCTTCTGCGTTCTTTCTATCGGTTTCCTGTACGGGTTGCGGCTCAACCGGTGGTAGATTGGTATCGGCCTGCTCTGTCACTGGATCGCCACGAACACCGAAGAGAATTCCTGCCCCTACGGTTAGGACGATGATGACCGTCGCGGCGATTCTGAAGCGACGGTCCTCTAAGATCCCAGCCATCGATGGTGGCGGCCCCGACTGCATTGTCGGATCATTTTCATCTTCCGATTGAAACGCGGAGGTAGAGAATGCGCTGGAGGCAACTGGAGCCGGCGGTGGTTCTGGGATCTTGCGGCCCGAACTGATCACACTGTGAGTCCCGAGGGCGTCTGGCCCACCGATATTTTCAGCGACTGCTTTGAGTGCTCGAATAAAACCTTCGACATTCTCAAAGCGGTCCTCACGGTCCTTTGCGAGTGCTTTGCGGATTACATCCTCTAATATCGCAGGAACCTCGATATTGGGATTCACAGAGGTAAGTTTAGGGATCGAATCGTTGAGGTGCGCGAGAATTGTGTCCATCGCACTGTCGCGGCTAAAAGGTTGCCGGCCAGTGAGCATCTCGAACATGATGGCACCGATCGAATAGACATCTGCGCGACCATCTACGTGGTTACTTCGGATCTGTTCTGGCGACATGTAGCCAGGAGAACCCATAAAAATGCCGGTTTTGGTAAAGCCAGATTCATCGTCGAGGAAGTTCTTGACGAGTCCAAAGTCGAGAACTTTTACAAAGTCGCTTTGGTCATGATGTTCTACGAGAAAGACGTTTGCTGGTTTGAGGTCACGATGCACGAAGTTTAGGTCGTGCGCTTCGCGTATTGAACGCGCCACTTGAATTCCTATTTTCACAACCCGCTCGGCGGGAAAACAAGGATTCACTTTCATCTCGTGATGGAGAGTCCTGCCTTCGAGCAACTCCATTGCCATAAAGTAGAGGCCATCCTCGGTCTGGCCATAGTCAAAGACGGTAACAGTATTCGGGTGCCGCAACCTCGCAGAAATTGAGGCCTCTAAGAAAAACCGTCGGTTAAAGTCGTCCTTGTTCTCACCCGATTGTGTGGGGTCGAGTATCTTGACTGCAACCTTACGCCCCAGCGGATTTTGGATTGCGCCGTAGACCTTACCCATACCACCTCGAGCTATTAGGCGGTTGATCTCGTATCGACCATCAATGGTCCGACCGAGAAGGGGATCAGGCTGATTGGAATCGCTCATCGTCCCTAAGTTTCACCCAGATCGGTGCGCCTCTTCAAGGCTGGACCTAAATTGTTCTTTCTCGACATTCAGCAAAGATTATCCGAAACCCAGGGGTGGTTCTAGTCCACAATCAAGCAGCCGAGCGCACGTAAAATCGTTTTCGTTGCTCGATTCGCCTGAAAGAGGACCACAAGTTCTTGAGATTAGTTCTTCGGCGATTGTACCTTGATTTCGGAAGCGAGTTCGGAATGGTTGAAGAGGGTGTTAGGGATGACTCGAGTTTCGGTTGATTTAAATGGTACGCCGGGGGTTTTGGCGGAGACGGTCGCCGGGGCTTATTGGGGCCTTGGTTGGATCCATGGCTTTTATCGCCCGATGCAGACACTCCTCATCGCAACCGCGGGGCGAGGCGAAATGTCGCAGCGCCTCGTATCAAACGATGAACTTGTTCAGATGGACGCTTTGATTCACCGTCATGGCATTGTCGAGGCAGGGAGACGCGGCGTAGACCAAATTCCGGAACCGGCATCAGCGTGGCTCGACGCATATCTCACAGGAGTCTCTGCAGGGTTGCGAAAAGCAAAGTTACCGTGGGAGTACCGACTTTTGGCGACGAAGATTCCCCCTCCAGATCGCGCCTCGCTGGTCTCGTCGATTCTAATATCCGGTTTTTTAGGGCTTGCTCAGAGTCAAGAGCGGATGGAGAGGGCTCTGGTAGAGTCAGTGCGCGAGGGAGCAGACCCGCGGCTATTGGAGACGATGTTTGACCCGTTTCTAGACGGATGGGAGCCCTCGAAGTTTCAAGAATTGCAGCTACCTAACAGTATAGGCGGTGCATCAAATCTCTTGTTTCCTGTGGGAGGAAGTAACGCCTGGGCGGTCGATGGGCGGTGGACCAACTCTGGTAAGCCGATGCTTGCTGGGGATCCTCATCTTCAGATCTCGCAGACACCTGGTCTATTTTTAGAGACTCGGGCTCAGGTTGGAACTGACTATTGGCTAGGGGCTACAATCCCGGGGCTCCCTGGTTTCGCGGTGGGTAGAAATAAGCATCTCGCTTGGGCGGGAACCTTTGGCGTTGCCGATAATGTCGACTTCTTTATTGAAGAAGTTGCGAATCAGCGGATTCGAACCTCGGCGTCGGACTTTGACGACCCGACGCGTCGTCGGGTGAAGCTCAAGCGTCGCTTCAAGCGAGACTTGGATATTGAGTTTATAGATACGCCGATGGGTACACTTGAGGGAGATCTCGAGATTGAAGGCTATCGACTCTCCTCAAAGTGGTCTTCTTCTCTGCGGCCCTGGGAGGCTATCACGTCATTTCTGACGCTGCCGACATGCCGGAGCTCGCAGGAGGCCGAACGTTGTTTGGAAAAGGCCCATTCTTTGAGCCTCCACTTCGTTACAGCCGATACAGACAACGACGTGCGGTTATTTCATCTAGGTATGCTGCCCGAGCGCGACCATTCCGGTCTTTATCCGGTTGAGGCTTGGTGTGACCCGCCACCTTGGACCGGGCGACGCCACGGTCTCGAGTTACCGCGCTT
The DNA here is from genome assembly GCA_036128675.1 of Myxococcota bacterium. Classification (GTDB taxonomy): domain Bacteria; phylum Myxococcota; class XYA12-FULL-58-9; order XYA12-FULL-58-9; family JABJBS01; genus JAYYQC01. The sequence continues at coordinate 16,300 of JAYYQC010000450.1, forward strand.
TCGTCCGGAGGATGGGCTGGTGGCTTCAGCAAACGAGGCGCGTCAATTCTCCGATGGGGCGGTCCTGTCCACTTTGCCCCAGGCCTCCTATCGTCTAGAGCGTATCGAGTCACTGCTGCGCCAACGTCAGGACCATGGCTTTGATTCGATGCGTACAATCCAACTCGACCTTTACTCCCTTCAAGCCGAACGCCTCAAAGACCGCTTCCTGAAATGGTTGCCGAATGGTCCGTTACGCTCCACGTTGGAGACTTGGGATCATCGTTACGACGCCGAATCGCATGGCGCACATGGCTTTGAACTGGCGTATCAAGCCGCCCGACAAGGGCTCGGTAAGGCTCTCGGTGGTGAGTGGTTTGATGAGATGATTCGTACAACCGAGCTTGGGTCATGGTGGCTTCGACCCATTGACCGCATATTGAGTGCACCCGACTTTGAGAAGACTCCTTGGGCCGACGCAGTCATGAAAGCTGTTTCGGAAATACATTCTGAACGTCCCGAGCCCTGGGGGCAGATTCAAGAGCTCCATTTACCCAATCCTATCCTGGATTTCCTTCCTGGCTGGACGGGTTTCAAACGAGGACCTTTTCCCTTTGAGGGGGGGAGGGCAACGCCTTGTCAGGCCCAATTACTGCCGACTGGACGTGGGCATTCGGCTTTAGGGCCTGCGTATCGTATGGTTACAGATCTGGCGGAGCACTGCATCTGGACAGCACTTCCAGGCGGAGTGTCTGGCAATCCACTGGAGGATAGCTCGAGTAAGTGGTTACAGGAATGGCTCGACGGCTCCTACCACCGACTTGCCCCCCCAGCTCTTGACGAGGTCGCAGTTGTCGTAGATGTCCCGTCTCTATGAGCGTAGTTTGGTTAGCCTGTTCTCTTGTTCTTTCGTCGGTTGAGTGGTCTGGAGAGGCTGAGGCCGAGGCATCGCAGTTTCAGACCTCTGAGGCCGATGCTTTTCCAGGTCATCTTCAAGGATTTTTTGATCTAGCCTCTGTTGATCTGGTCAATTTGTCGACCGTCCATAACCGACTGTCTCTTTTCGAGCCGACCCGTTTAAGCCTTCACGGGTTTTCGTGGACTTCGTTGCGTTATGAGATTGACGGTGTACACCTTTGGCACCCACTCATGGATGGCGAGCCTGCCGTTGCTCTCTCTCCAAAGCGATTTGGTACAATGGCTCTTTTGAGGGAGCATGGCCGTTTACCGACCCTTAGTTATCTTCGACCGAAGCTTGCGGCGACATCTCGATTTTTTGTTGCGGAATTCGTGACGCCGGTTGTAGGAACAACGCTTCTTCCTCACGGTTTTATGGACCGAGAGCCAGCACTTCCTACGAATACGCCCCGGCGCCAAGAAAACTCAGGTTATCGCGTTGTAATGAAGGAGGGCATTCAGCAACCACTCTGGAATGCGGAACTCGGTGTGGAGTTAAACCAGAGCAATCGACAATTTCC